>NZ_JBITEP010000007.1:0-251126 GCF_044455315.1 Micromonospora sp. NPDC051300
ATCCGCCGCTACATCATCTGGCGGAACAAGAACGCCTCCGACGAACGCCTACGCGAGGTAGTCGACAGGGCGAACGTTGCCTGATGCGGCACTAGCTTCTCCACCAGGCGCTCAAACATGCCGCCGGTGCTGAGCGCCCTGTCGGACCCCTTGATGAAGCCCATGGTGAGCGCCCGTGTGCTGCCCTCTATCGCGCTGACGTGCGATGCGCTGAAGCCTGCAACCCGCCCGAACGCCTCTTGCGTCATCCCGGAGGCCCCTCGGGCACGGCGGATCTCGCTGACGATGAACAGCGCGAGCGGGTGCGGCAAGTCAGCCATCAACGGTCCCCAAACCTTGAGATCAACTATTCACGCCTCTACAGGTCGGCGACTTGGCCGCCCGGCCCCGCCCACCTGCACGAAGGGCCTTCCGAGGGTAACGGCCTCCACACCAGAGTGTCACTAACGGAACCGCTTGCGGAGCACGAGCCGGGGGCGGAACCGAGCGGAGCCGTCTCGGGAAGGGGCGGGGCGGCTCCGCTTTCTCACCGACCGAAGGAGGCCAGCCGTGCGACTCCGGTTCTGGCGCTGTGACCCCGATTCGCCGAAGCCCGGCCCGCGTCCGGCACCGCAGCGCCCGGCGTGGGCCACTGCCCCGACCGATGTTTTCCCGACCATCAACCCGGGCCGTGCGGGCAACCTCACGCCGGCTCAGACGTTTCGCGCGAACGGGGGCCATCGGTGATCACGTCGATTCTGCCGTTCCCGACGCCGGGCCCTGAAGCCAAGCACCCGGGCTACCACACCAGTACGGAGCCGCCGCACACACCGTTGCGCCCATCGTGGGCCTGCCGTGCCTGCGGCCAGCCGTGGCCGTGCCCGCACGCCCGGCTTCTGCTGCGGGTCGACTACGAGACCAACATGCCCGGTCTGACGATCTACCTCGCCGGCCTCATGTATGAGGCGATGCGGGACCTCTACCACCTGAACCCGCACGACGGTCAGAGCCCGAGCGAGATGTTCGAGCGCTTTGTGGGGTGGGGCCCGTTCGGGCGTTCGATCGTAGGCCGGCCCTGATGGCGCGGCCGATTTTGCCGAGGGAGCGCGGGCCGCCTGCCTCGGCCTCGCGCGCAGGCTCCCAGGCCCTACCAGCACGCAACGCGCACAAAGATTCCCTCACACGCAGCGAGAGCACAGAAGGGCTTTCCATGCACCCCCAAAGCAAACCCCGCACGTTCGCGCGACTGATGCGCGCCGCCGTCACCGGGATGGCCGTCTGCGTCGCGGCCCTGTCACTGATGGGCGGCTCCGCGTCGGCCGCCGTGAAGCCGTCGCCGTTCTCCACCTGGCCCGCGCCCCCCGCCGGGAACGTGGACGGCACGATCTACCAGGGCACACCCTCGTGCGCAGTCCAGAGCGGCGTGAAGATCTGCGACGCCAACGTCTACACCAAGGGCCTGATGAACGGTTGGGCCACGAGCAACCAGGCGTACCGGCAGCTCAACTTGGAGTGGAAGATCCGCAACAGCTCCGGGACGATCGTCAAGACCGGCAGCAACTCGTGCACGGGCGCGACGGGCGCGATCAGCAGTTGTGAGCGGACCGGTCCCACGTACGCCGCGCGCTGGCCCGCCACCAGCACCGTTCGGATCTGCGTCGACACGATCGGCTTCGCGTACTACTACGTCTCGTCCAACGGCAACACGGCGAAGGTGACCGCCTCGGACTACGACTGCCTGACCCTGTCCGCGACGGGCGGCGGCGGAGGACTCCGCCAGCGGTAAGCCGCACATCCGGCAAGGTTCGGTGCTCGGTCACGTCAGTGGCCGGGCATCGTCCGGTAGCACTGACTCCCCCAGCGCCAGCCGCAAGCGGTGGTTGAGCCGTTCAAGGCCCTGAATCACACGAGCGGCTTCCGGCTCGACCGAGGCCAGCTCATCGAAGTCCCCGAAGGCGTCGGCCATCTTGCGCACCGCCTTGTCACCGAGCCGGCTCAGCATTACCTCAGCCTGAATCGGCATTACAACGCGCAGAAGGGCAAGCAGCTCGTCCCGGTTTAGCTCGCTCATACCGCCAGCATGGCATCCGGCCCCGCGCCACGTCGACACCAACTCGCGCCACCTGAGCCGCCCGCCCTGGGCCCGTCTCCTTCCCCCGTGCGAGACGACCTGGAGCGGGCTTCTTTTGCCTTGAACACCTCGGGCGTCCGGCTGAAGGCCATGCAAGAGATGGTCGAGCAGGGCCTATCGCATCAACCGCAGCTCAGGGCCGTTGCCGTTGCACTACGGTGCTGGCGGGAGTTGGAGGATGCGTACCAGGCGTGGGCGCAGGGCTCCTCCCGCGCCGCACACGCCACCGACGGCACCCAGCCCCGCCAGTTCGCCTCCCTTGTCCACCGTCAACTTCGTGTGGTCGACCGGGCTCCAGGGGCAGGGTCGGCGCGTGGTAGGCGCCTCGGCCGGCCCCGCCTCCGAAGTCAGCGCGTGGTGACGGAGGCGAAGACGATGACGTTGTCCTCGTAGCCGGTGCGGCCGCCCAGCCACGTGCCGCCGCAGGTGATCAGCCGCAGCTCCGCCGGACCGGAGTCGCCGTAGACCCGGGCGGCGGGCAGGTTCGCCTTGTCGAAGTACTCGACGCTGTCGACCTTGAACGTCACCACGCTGCGATCCGCCCGGGTCACCTGGATGCGCGCGCCCGGCTTGAGGTCGCGCAGCCGGTAGAACACGGCCGGACCGCTCTTCGTGTCGACGTGACCGACGATGATCGCCCGGCCGGGCTCCCCCGGCACCGCGCCCCGGTTGTACCAGCCGGTCTGGTCGGTCTCGGTCAGCGGCGGCACGTCCACCGAGCCGTCCCGTGCCTGACCGACCGGGGTGACCGGCGCGGCCACCTTGATGGCCGGCACCGAGAGGCGGACCGGCGGGCTGGCCGGCTTCCGGGCCGAGGCGGCGGACGAGGCCGGCGGGGGCGCCACCGCGCTCGACCCGGCCGACGCGTCGGCGAAGTCGAACGGCCCGGCGGTACGGCCGAGTCCGGCCCCGACGGCGAACACGCCGAGCAGCACCAGCACCACGGCCATCGGTTTCGACCAGGGGCCCCGCCGCCGGTCCCGTACCGGCGGCCCAGCCGGGGGCGGCCCCGGTGGACCGGCGGGCGGCGGGCCGGCGGGCCGGGCCCGGACGGCCGGCGGACCCGCCGGTGACGGTTGCCAGGGACGGGACGCGGCCGGCGGCGGCAACCAGGGCCGCGAGCCGGCCGGCGGGGCGTGCGCCGACCGCGAGTCGGCAGGCGGGAGCCACGGAGCCGAGCCGGCGGACGGCTCGTCGGCGAGCGGTGGGCCGGCCGGCGACGGATTCCCCGGCGTGGAGCCGGTGGACGTCCCGGACCCGGCGGGCGGCGGCGCGCCGGAAGGCGGAGAGACGGCCGGCCGAGATCTGGAGGGTGGGGAGGCGGCCGGGGGCAGCGCGAGGAAGGGCCAGCCGGAGCGCCGGGAGCCGGCCGGCGGCGGGGCGGAGTAGTCGGCCATGGCGTGCCTCAGTGCCGGGCGGCGCCGGAGTTGCGGCGGGACGCGGCCACGCCCAGCCCGGCGCCGACCACTGTCAACGCCAGCCCGACCGGCACCAGCAGGCCGCCGAGGCCGGGCCCGGCGGTGCCGCCGAAGCCGGTGGCCGGACCCCGGCTCGGGAAGTGGCTCGGCGGCCGGGTGTGCTGCCCCTGCTTGACCACCTGGAGCATGGTGGACGCGGTCTCACCGCTCGGGCATTCCAGCTTGACCCGGTAGTTGCCGGGCCGGGTGCGCTCGTTGACCATGGGCGAGGCGGTGAGCAGTCCCCGTTGCGGCTGCACCTGGATCCGGCCGAAGGCGTCGGAGACCACGATCGCCGGCACCGAGTTGTCGCGGCAACTGGCCCGGATGCCGACCAGATAGCCCGGCTCCACCGTGCTCGGGGTGACCTCCACGAAGATCACGTCGGCGGGCGGCTGGCCGGGCACCGGCTCGGCGGCGCGCGGCGCGGCCTGCACGGCCGCCGCGCCGAGCAGCGGGGCGGCACACGCGGCCACCGCGGCCAGCAGCGCCGCACGTCCCCTGACTGACCCCATGACCCCTCCCGGCGTACGGGATGAATCCTCTCACCCCCGGCCGCACCTCACATCCGATCGGCGCGGCTGTCGCGTAGGCTCGGGTCGCTGTGACCACCACCGACGTTCCCGCCGCCCGCATCCGCACCTTCCATCCGCGTCGCGGGCGGATGAGCGACCGGCAGCGCGACGCGCTGACCCGGCTCTGGCCCGCGTACGGCCTGGAGATCGCCGCCCTCGACGGGCCGTGCGATCCGGCGGCGCTGTTCGGACGGCGGGCGCCGCTGGTGCTGGAGATCGGCTCCGGCATGGGCGACGCCACCGCCGCCATGGCGGCGGCCGACCCGAGCCGACACTATCTGGCGGTCGAGGTGCACACGCCGGGAATCGCCAACCTGCTGGAGCTGGTGGAACGGCACCGGCTGGACAACGTGCGGGTCGCCGAGGGCGACGCCCTGGACCTGGTCCGGGCCATGCCGGAGGGCTGCCTGGACGCGGTGCACGTCTACTTCCCCGACCCCTGGCCGAAGACCCGGCACCATAAGCGGCGGATCATCCAGCCGGCGCACGTGGCGTTGCTGCGCTCCCGGCTGGCGCCCGGCGGCACGCTGCACTGCGCCACCGACTGGGCCGAGTACGCCGAGTCGATGCGGGTGACGCTGACCGCCGACCCGGAGCTGGTCGACGTGCACGGCGGCTACGCGCCGCGGCCGGCGCACCGGCCGGTGACCAAGTTCGAGCGGCGCGCGGTCACCGCGGGCCGGGAGGTCTTCGACCTGATCCACCGGCGGCGCTGAACCCGGTTGGCGCGGCGTGGTGTGATCCAGGCACGATGGGAGCCGCCATGACTCTCACCGCCGCGCTGCCGAAGACCGCCGACCCCGACACCCTCTACGACGCGTTCGCCTCCTGGGCGTCCGAGCGCGGTCTCGACCTCTATCCGCACCAGGAGGAGGCGGTCATCGAGATCGTCTCCGGCGCGAACGTGATCATGAATACGCCGACCGGCTCGGGCAAGAGCCTGGTGGCGATCGCGGCCCACTTCGCGGCGCTGGCCGACGACCGGACCAGCTTCTACACCGCGCCGATCAAGGCGCTGGTGTCGGAGAAGTTCTTCGCGCTCTGCGAGGTCTTCGGCGCGGAGAACGTCGGCATGCTCACCGGTGACGCCAGCGTCAACGCGGACGCCCCGATCATCTGCTGCACCGCCGAGATCCTGGCCAACCTGGCGCTGCGGGAGGGCCGCCGGGCCGACGTCGGCCAGGTGATCATGGACGAGTTCCACTTCTACGCCGAGCCGGACCGCGGCTGGGCCTGGCAGGTGCCGATCATCGAGCTGCCGCAGGCCCAGTTCGTGCTGATGTCCGCCACGCTCGGCGACACCACCCGCTTCGTCGACGACCTGACCCGGCGCACCGGGCGGCCGACCGCCGTCGTCCGCTCGGCCGAGCGGCCGGTCCCGCTGATCTTCTCGTACGCGACCACGCCGCTGCACGAGACGCTCGAAGAGCTGCTGGAGACGAAGCAGGCCCCGGTCTACGTGGTGCACTTCACCCAGGCCGCCGCACTGGAGCGGGCGCAGGCGCTGATGAGCGTGAACGTGTGCACCCGCGCGGAGAAGCACATGATCGCCCAGGCGATCGGCAACTTCCGGTTCACGTCCGGCTTCGGCAAGACGCTGTCCCGGCTGGTCCGGCACGGCATCGGCGTGCACCACGCCGGCATGCTCCCGAAGTACCGCCGCCTGGTGGAGACGCTCGCCCAGGCCGGCCTGCTCAAGGTCATCTGCGGCACCGACACGCTCGGCGTCGGCATCAACGTGCCGATCCGCACCGTGCTCTTCACCGGCCTCTCGAAGTACGACGGGGTGCGGACCCGGCTGCTCAAGGCCCGCGAGTTCCACCAGATCGCCGGCCGCGCCGGTCGAGCCGGCTTCGACACCATCGGGCGGGTCGTCGTGCAGGCCCCCGAGCACGTGATCGAGAACGAGAAGGCGCTCGCCAAGGCCGGCGACGACCCGAAGAAGCGCCGCAAGGTGGTGAAGAAGAAGCCGCCGGAGGGCTCCATCGGCTGGGGCGAGCCGACGTTCCAACGCCTGGTCGAGGCGGAGCCGGAGCCGCTCACGTCCAGCTTCCAGGTCAGCCACTCGATGCTGCTCAACGTGATCGGCCGCCCCGGCGACGCGTTCGTCTCGATGCGGCACCTGCTCACCGACAACCACGAGGACCCGGCCGCCCAGCGCCGGCACATCCGCCGGGCCGTCGCCATCTACCGGGCGCTGCGCGCCGGCGGCGTGGTCGAGGAGCTGCCCGAGCCGGACGAGACCGGCCGCCGGGTGCGCCTCACCGTCGACCTCCAGCTCGACTTCGCGCTCAACCAGCCGCTGTCGCCGCTCGCGCTGGCCACCATCGAGCTGCTCGACCGGGAGTCACCGTCGTACGCGCTCGACGTGCTCAGCGTGATCGAGGCGATCCTGGACAACCCCCGGCAGATCCTGTCCGCGCAGCAGTTCAAGGCCCGTGGCGAGGCGGTCGCCGCGATGAAGGCCGAGGGCATCGAGTACGAGGCGCGCCTGGAACTGCTCGACGAGGTGACCTGGCCGAAGCCGCTCGCCGAGCTGCTCACCGGCGCGTACGAGATGTACCGGCAGGGCCACCCGTGGGTCGCCGACCACGAGCTGGCCCCGAAGTCCGTGGTCCGGGACATGTACGAGCGGGCCATGACGTTCCCGGAGTACGTGCAGTTCTACGGGCTGTCCCGGTCCGAGGGCCTGGTGCTGCGCTACCTCGCGGACGCGTACAAGACGCTGCGGCAGACCGTGCCGGAGGACGCCAAGACCGAGGAGCTGGTCGACCTCATCGAGTGGCTGGGCGAGCTGGTGCGCCAGGTCGACTCCAGCCTCATCGACGAGTGGGAGCGGCTGCGCAACCCGTCCGACGTGGCCGAGGTCGCCGCCTCGCTCGACGACCGGCCGCCGGCGGTCACCCGCAACGCGCGGGCGTTCCGGGTGCTGGTGCGCAACGCGCTGTTCCGCCGGGTCGAGCTGGCCGCGCTGCGCCGCTGGGACCTGCTCGGCGAGCTGGACTCCGGTGACGGCTGGAACGCCGACGCGTGGGCGGACGCGCTGGAGCCGTACTTCGAGGCGTACGACTCGATCGGGGTGGGGCCGGACGCGCGCGGGCCGGCGCTGCTGATGATCGAGCAGGGGCGGGAGCGGTGGACCGTACGCCAGATCCTGGACGACCCGGACGGCGACCACGACTGGGGCATCAGCGCCGAGGTGGACCTGGCCGCGTCGGACGAGGTGGGCGCGGCGGTCGTCCGGGTCACCGACGTCGGCCAGCTCTGACCTGATCCGCCTACGCCGCGGGGGCGGGACCGGTCCGGTCCCGCCCCCGCGGTGTCACGCGGTCGGGTCAGTCGCGCGGGGCCTGGAACGCCACGCGACGGCGCCGGAACACGACGAACAGCACCGCGCCGACCGCGAGCACTGCCGCGCCGCCCCCGGCCAGGGCGGCGGCCGGCGCGCCGGTGACCGGCAGGCCACCGCCGGAACCGCCGTCGCCGCCGCCTGCGCCACCGTCACCGTCATCGGTGGTGATGACGATGCGGGCGGTGTTGTTCTCCGGCTTCGTCTCGGTGGAGGACGTCGCGCCGTTGACCACGATGGTGCCGTCGGTCCCCGGCGTCGACTTGATCTTCACTCGGACGCTGGCCTTGATCCGGCCGTAGCCCGAGGCGACGCTCGGGAACTCGCTCTCGAAGTTGCAACGCAGCTTCGCCGACTCCGGCAGCGTGGTGCCGGGCTGGCCCTCGGTGTAGCACCACTCGTTGGGCAGCAGCACCGTGCCGCTCGGCGCGGTGATGATCACGCCGGGCCCACCACCGTCGGAGGGACCGTTGTTGACCACCTCGTAGCCGAGCTCGACGGTCTGCCCGACGGCGCCCTTGACGGGCGGCGCGGTGACGGCGACGTCGAGGGTGTTCTTCTTGCTCCAGAAGTGGAAGTCGGCGTAGTTGTCCGACTCGTCGAGCTCGCGCTCCACGACGGCGCGCTTGGCCAGGCCCGCGCGAACCGCCTTGGCGTGCAGCTTCCCGGCGGCGGCGGCGAACGACGGGCCGGAGCCCTTGGTCGACGTGGCCTTCTTCGCCACCTGCGCCTCACCGGCCAGGGCGGTGCTGAAGGACGCCCAGTTCTCGTCCGGGCCGGCCAGGTTGCGGCCGAAGGTGATGTTGAACAGCGACGTGCCGGTTTCCTCGTCGAAGAGCAGCAGGCCCTCGCCCGGCTTGAGGGTCAGCGGCACCGTGCAGGTCACCTGGCTCGGGCCGTAGACGTAGGGCAGCCCCACGTTCTTCGGGTAGTAGTTGACGTAGGTGCAGTCGCTGTAGCGCTCGACGAAGGTCGCGCCGGTGGGCAGGTCGATCCGGACCGTGAAGTCGGTCGCCGGGCTGTCACCCTCGTTGAGGACGCCGCTGCGCAACGGGACGCGGTCTCCCTCGCCGACCGGGTGAGCCTTGTCGTTGAGGTCGTCGGCGGCGGCCACCAGGTCGGGGCCGGACGCGACGATCGTGACCGGGAACGTGGTGGTGTCGTCGCCGGGGTTGGCGTCGTCCTGGGCACCGGCGATGGTCACGCTTACCGAACCGGCGTCACCGGGGGTGGCTCCCGTGCGGCTGGCCAGCGAGAGGGGGTAGACGGTGTCGACCTGGCCGGCGGCCAGCCGGCCGACGGTGCAGGTGACCTTCTTCCCGGCGAGCTTGCAGGCGTCGTCCCAGTCGGACACCGAGGGGACGACGTCGGACGAGAGCTTGCTCAGGTCGAGCGTGACGGTCACCCCCGTCGCGTCAGCCTGGCCGTAGTTGTACACGTACATGCCGATCGTGGTGCCGCTGTTGTCGATCTCCGCGACGGGATCGCGGTCGAAGGAGACGGACAGGTCGGGCAGCTCGTCGGCGGCGTGCGCCGGGGCCGACGGGGCGAAGAGCGCGGTCGTCGCCAGCAGTGCCGCGCCGGCGGCGAGGCGGGGCCAGCGGGCCGTGAGGGATCTCATGGTTGCTCCGGAGGAGAGGATTGGAAGATCGCACTCTAATTCAAGATCAGAAATGCGGTTGTCCCTCCTGGTCCGGCCATCCCTCCACCGTTCGGTCAATTCGGTGACACCGGCGGCGGGTCCTCACGCGGTGCCGTCGGGCGGAACCAGGTCGTCGGCGTCCACGATGGCGGACCGGCCGTCGTCGAAGGTCACCGAGGCGCGACCGTCCGGCCGGGCCTGCGCGACGCCGGCCTGCCCGTCCCCGGTGCGCACCCATGTCCGGCGCGGCTCCGGCGGCGCGTCGGAGAACCGGGCCGGGACGGCCGGTGTCGGTCCGGCGCCGGTCGGCGCGAACCCGGTGATCCGCACGATGCTCCGGCCGGCGAACGACACGTACAGTGCCGGGTCGGCCGGGTTCGAGATCGGGTCGTGGTAGCAGTTCGCCGGCCGGCCCCGGAGCGCGCCGGTGTCGAGCAGGCGCGTCCACGTCGTACCGTCGGCGGTCGTGAACGCGCCGGCCAGGCCGACGGCGAAGCGCCGGCCCGGGTCGGTCGGATCGAACTGCATGTCGTTGAGGATGCCGCCGTAGTGGTCGCCCTGGCCGTCGGCGTCCTCGCCCCGGCCGACCTCGATCCGGCCGTCGCAGGTGAGCATCTGCTCCAGCGCGACGTCGACCTGCCAGGTGAGGCCACCGTCGTCGGAGCGCCGCACGTGGTCGCGGTCGAGCAGATAGAGCAGGCTCGGCCGATAGGGGTCGACGAAGAACCGGCGGGCCTGCCCGGCGCCGCCGCCGGGGACGAGCTGCTACCAGGTGGGCATCCCCTCGGTCCACTTCCACAGCCGCAGGGCGGAGTCGCCGCCGACGTGGAACACCGTGCGGTCGTGCCGCCGGCGGCCTGCACGACGCCGACGGTCGGGTCCGGCAGGAACGGCCCCTGCTGGGTGAACGGGCCGCTCGGGCCGGCGCCGAAGCCGGGGATGACGAAGAGCGGGCGGGGCGCGAACGTGCCGTCGCCCTTGTTGACCGCGACGAGGACGCCGGCCTCGCCGAAGCCGACCAGGTCGGCGTGCCCGGCGCTCGTCACGTCCGCGACCAGGCGCGGGTGCCGCTCGACCCGCCAGTCCCCGGCAGCGTGGCCGAAGTCGGTCAACGCGGGGACCGGGGTGAACGCGAAGCTGCCGTCGCCCTGGCTGCGGGCGGTGTAGACGCCGGCTCGCCGAACGCCACCATGTCGGCCTTCCCGTCGCCGGTCAGGTCGGCGAGGAACCGGGGGTGCTTCTCCACCCGCCAGCCCTAGTGGTAGCCCAGATCCGCCAGCACGAACCGCGGCGGCGCGAACGTGCCGTCACCGTTGTTCAACGCCACCCACACCCCGTCGTCACCGAACCCGACGATGTCCGCCCGACCGTCACCCGTCACGTCCGCCAGGAACCGGGGATGCCGGTCCACCCGCCAACCACCGGCCTGCGCCCCGAAGTCGGCGGAGAGCAGCCGGGGCGCGGCGAACGTACCGTCGGATCCGCTCGTCGCCGTCCACACGCCGGTCTCGCCGAACCCGACGATGCCGGCGCCGGGGGCCGCGGAGATCCGACCGAGCAGGCGGGGGGTGCGCGCGACCGACCAGCGCGCCACGTCCGGCGCGACGGCGATCGAGGTGACGCAGTAGCCGCCGATCGCGCCCGGCACGCCGAACTGCCCGGCGGCCGGCTGCGGTCGCGTGGTCTGCGCCCACGACTCGCCACCGTCCTCTGAGGCCCAGAGGTCGCCGGAGAAGGACCCGGCGAAGACCAGCCGGCCGTCGTCGGAGCTGTCGAGTGAAAGCATCCGGCCGGTGGTGAACTGCCCCGACTTGCGCTGCGGCGTGTTGGCGCGGGTGGGGCTGACGTCGTCGATCGTGGTCATGTCGACCTCACCGCGCCGACGCCGTCCGGCGCCACTCCACCCGCGCGGAGACGGCGCAGACGGCGGTGAGCACCAGCAGGCCGGCGACGAGCAGCCACTCGACCGTGCCGTCGTGGTTGTCGGGCTCGATGCCGAACGCCTCCAGCCAGTCCTTCCAGACCAGGGTCAGCAGGAACAGCGCGCCGGAGAACGACGCGGTGACGACCTCGACCCAGAACCGGGTCCGGAACCTGCGGTGCGGAGGCTTCATGGGGGTGCTCCTCGACGTCGTCCGGCCAGGTCAACCGGGGGTGACGGCGCTCAGCGTAGGCGCGGGCCGGGCCCGGTGCCGTCGGCTGGACGACAGCGTCGGGAACGTGCGCCATCCGCACGTCCGGGTCTGCCGAGACCCTGGGCGATGTCAGACCCGTCGATTAGAATGTATGTACTAAACGAGCTGTTGACCTGGGAGGATGCTCGTGACTGCGCCCACCTCCGCCGCCCCTGTCACCCCCTACGCCACCCTGCTCGGCTTCACCCGCTACGTGGACCGCACCGGCCCGACCAAGGCCACGTTCGTCGGCGGCCTCCGCCGGCAGCGGGCGAGCCGGCACGGCTTCAACCCGCACGGTCAGTTCGTCAAGGCACTCAAGGCCGACGTCGCGTTCCACACCGGTGGCACCCACCTGGCCCAGGTGGTCGACGTGGTCAAGCCGCGCTGGCGCCCGCTCTACGAGGCGCTGGTGCCCGGCGCGACCCGCTGGCTGCACTCGCTCGGCGAGCCGGCCGGCGTCGACCTGGCGCAGGCCCGCGACGCGCTGGCGATGCTGGGCGACCTGCCCGTGAAGATCAACCCGCAGTTCGGCGTGCGCTACGCCGACGGTCGGGCCGAGGCGATCCGGCTGCACTTCGACGAGGCGCCGCCGAGCGAGGAGGCCACCCTGGCCACGCTGCACCTGATGGCCCGCCACATGGACGCCGTGCTGCCGCACGCCGAGCCGGTGCTTGTCGACGTCCGACGCGGCGAGGCGCACCGGATGCCCGCCGACGCCAAGCCCGAGCAGATCGAGCAGTGGCTGGCCGGCGAGGCCGCCGCGTTCCGCGCCATCTGGTCCACCGCCGCCTGACCGACCCGACCCGGACGGCCGTCCCCGATACCGGGGGCGGCCGTTCGGCCGTACCCGGCGTCCGGTTCCTCCTTTCGAGCGGTGTATGTGAGCCGGTGTCGGGAAGACCGCTGCCATGTCCGCCCGCAACCGCGCCAAGCTCACCGCGTTCGCCCTGCTCACCGTCGCCGCGTGGAGCGTCGGCCTGGCTCCGCCCGCGGTCCTGGCGCTGGCGGCGCTCACCGCGCTGATCCCGCTCGCCGACGGGCTGGACCGTGACCCGGCCCCCGCGGTCCGACCGGCGCGCCGGCACGAGCCCGCCTGACCAGGTCCGCCGAGGAGCACCAGTGGTCACGAACGACCTGCCCGTCGCGCCCGCGCTGCCCGCCGCCCGCGGCCCGGTACGCGGTCGGCTCATCCTGCTCGGGCCGGCGTTCGTGGCCGCGGTCGCCTACGTCGACCCGGGCAACTTCGCCACCAACTCGACCGCCGGCGCGCGCTACGGCTACCTGCTGGTCTGGGTCGTGGTGGCCGCGAACCTGGCCGCCATGCTGGTGCAGACCCTCACCGCCAAGCTCGGCCTGGCCACCGGGCGCAGCCTGCCCGAGCTGTGCCGCGAGCACCTGCCCCGACCGCTCAACCGCCTCATGTGGGCGCAGGCCGAACTGGTCGCGATGGCCACCGACCTGGCCGAGGTGATCGGCGGGGCGGTCGCGTTGCACCTGCTGCTCGGCGTACCGCTGCTGCCCGGCGGTCTGATCGTGGGCGCCGCCGCGTTCGCGGTGCTGGCGCTGCGCGCCCGCGGCTTCCGGACGTTCGAGATCGCCATCACGGTGCTGCTCGGGGTGATCGTGCTGGCGTTCGCGGTCAACCTGCTCACCGCCCGCCCGGACCTGTCCGCCGCCGCCGGCGGGCTGCTCCCCCGGACGGCGGGCGCCGACAGCATGCTGCTCGCCGCCGGCATCCTCGGCGCGACGGTTATGCCGCACGTGATCTACGTGCACTCGGCGCTCACCCCGAACCGCGTGCCCACCAGCGGAGAGGCGGAACGGCGGGTGGTGGCGAAGGGGTTGCGGGTCGACGTGCTGATCGCGCTCGGCATCGCCGGGGCGGTCAACCTGGCCATGCTGCTGGTGGCCGCGTCCAGCTTCCACGGCAGCGGGATCCCCGGCACCGACACGTTGGAGGGGGTGCACGCCGGGCTCGCCGGCACGCTCGGCACGGTGGCGGCGGTCGGCTTCGCCGTCGCGCTGCTCCTGTCCGGCCTCGCGTCGACGAGCGTCGGCACGTACGCCGGGGAGATCATCATGCAGGGCTTCCTGCGCCGCCGGATCCCGCTCGTGGTGCGCCGGACGGTCACGCTGCTGCCGGCGCTGGCCGTGCTCGCGGTCGGCGTCGACCCGACCCGGGCGCTGGTGCTGTCCCAGGTGGTGCTCAGCTTCGGCATCCCGTTCGCGCTGGTCCCGGTGGTCGCCTTCACCCGCCGCCGGGACCTGATGGGCGGCCTGGTCAACCGCCGGGCCACCACCGCCGCCGCGGTGGCGGTCACCGGGCTCGTGGTGGCGCTCAACGCGTTCCTGCTCCGGCAACTGCTCGGCTGAGCACGGCCGCGCCCGCCCGGTCGCGGGGACCGGACGGGCGCGGGGACGGCGCGACGGCTCAGGCGGCCAGGTACTTCGCCAGGTCGTCGAGGATCTTGTTGGCGGCGCCGACGCCGATGCCGGTCATCCACACCTCGTCGGAGACCACGTGCGCCTTGCCCGCCTTGACCGCGGACAGGCCCTGCCAGAGGCTGCCGGCGGTGACCTTCGCCTGTTCGCCGGCGGCCTTCTCGCCGTACGCGGTCACGAACACCACGTCGCCGTCGACCTCGTTGACCCGCTCGGCGCTGACCAGGTCGAAGCGCTTGTCCTCCTTGCCCTCCAGGCGCTGCCGCTCCGGGCGGCCCAGCCCGGTGTCGCCGACCACGATGCCGGAGAACGAGTCCGGGCCGTACACCCGGATGTTGCCCGGGATGAAGCGCACGATGGAGATCTTCCGGGCGTCCGCGTTGCCGAGCTTCGCGCCGAAGTCCTTGGCCCGCTTCTCGTACGCGGCCAGCAGATCCTTGGCCTGCTGCTCCTTGCCGAGGGCCGCGCCGTCGAGGAGGAAGTTCTCCTTCCAGGTGACGCCGACCTTCTCGGTGAACACCGTGGGCGCGATGGCGGACAGCTCGTCGTAGAACTTCTCCTGGCGGAACTTGCTGCCGAGGATCAGGTCCGGCTTGAGCGCGTTGATCGCCTCCAGGTCCGGCTCGGTGAGCACGCCGACCTCCGTGATGCCGGCGAGCTTGTCCGCGCCGAAGTAGGTGGGCCAGCTCTTCGCCTCGCCGGCGGTGGCCGCGCCGACCGGGGTGACGCCCAGCGACAACGCGGTGTCGATCTTGTCGGTGTCGAGCACCACCACGCGCTTCGGCTCGGCGGGCACCTTGGTGGCGCCCATGGCGTGGGTGATCTCCCGGGTCTGCCCGGCGCCGGCGTCGGCGACCGGGTCGCTCTCCCCGCAGGCGGTGAGCCCGACGCCGAGGGCGAGGGCGGTGGTGAGTACGGCGGCGAGGCGACGCATCAGGTTCCTTTCCGTGGTGCGGGTGTCAGCCGGCGCGCTCAGGCGTCGCCGACGGGGGCGCCGACCGGGGCCGGCGTGCCGGCCGGAGCGGCCGAGGTCTGGGTGCGGGCGGGGACCACCAGCGGGGCCCCGGTGACCGGGCAGGGCACGACCACGCAGTCGAGCCCGAAGACGTCGCGGACCAGGTCTGCGGTGAGGATCTCGCGGGGCGGGCCGGCCGCGACCACCGCACCGTCGCGCATGGCGACCAGGTGGTCGGCGTACCGGGCGGCCTGGTTGAGGTCGTGCAGCACGGCCACCACGGTCCGGCCCCGCTCGGCGCGCAGCCGGTGCAGCAGGTCCAGCACCTCCACCTGGTGGGCCAGGTCGAGAAAGGTGGTGGGCTCGTCGAGCAGCAGCGCGTCGGTGTCCTGGGCGAGGGTCATGGCGATCCACACCCGCTGGCGCTGGCCGCCGGAGAGCGTGTCCACCGCGCGGCCGGCGAGCCCGGTCACGTCGGCCAGCCGCATCGCCTCGTCGACCGCCCGGCCGTCCTCGGCCGACCACTGCCGCCACCACCTCTGGTAGGGCTGCCGGCCGCGTCCGACCAGGTCGGCCACGGTGATCCCCTCGGGCACCAGCGGGCTCTGCGGCAGTACGCCCAGCCGCCGGGCCACGTCCCGGGTGGGCAGGTCGCGGATCTGCGCGCCGTCGAGCAGCACCGCGCCGCGGCGCGGGGTGAGCAGCCGGGCCATGGTGCGCAGCAGCGTCGACTTGCCGCACGCGTTGGGGCCGACGATCACGGTGAACGCGTCGGCCGGCAGGTCGAGTTCCAACCCGTCCAGCACGGTCCGCCCCTCGTAGCCGACGACCAGGTCGCGGGTGGACAGCAGCGCGGTCACGACCGCCTCCCTCGGGTGCGCAGCAGCACGAAGATCAGATAGGGGCCGCCGATGGCCGCGGTCAGCACCCCGGCCGGCAGTTGGGTGGGCGCGAACAGCCGGCGGCCGGCCAGGTCGGCGAGCACCAGGAGCAGCGCGCCCAGCAGCGCGGCGCAGAGCATCGGCGGGCGCTCGGCGCGGACCAGCCGGCGGGCCACCTGCGGGGCGACGAGCGCCACGAAGTCCACGGCGCCGACCTGGGCGGTGACCGCGGCGGCGGCGAGCACGCCGGTGCCGGCCAGCCCGATCCGGCGGGCCACCGGCCGCAGCCCGATCCCCCGGGCGGTGTCGTCGTCCAGGGCGGTGGCGCGCAGCGCCCAGCCGGCCCAGAGCAGCACCGGCAGCAGCACGGCGAGCGTGCCGGCGATCCAGGCCGCCTCGGTCCACCCCTTGCCGGCGAGCGTGCCGATCAGCCAGAGCTGGGCGCGCAGCCCGTCGATCGGGTCGGCGGTCAGCATGACCACCTCGATCAGCGCCCGGAACGCGAACGCCACCGCGACGCCGGCCAGCACGAACCGCTGGGCGGCCAGGCGGTGCCGGGCGCCGAGCGCGAACACCAGCACGGCCGCGGCCAGGCCGCCGAGCAGCGCGGCCGGCGCCACCAGCACCGCGGCGGCGCCGCTGGTCAGCGCGATGGTGGCGGCCAGCCCGGCGCCCTGGGTGACGCCGATGACGTCGGGGCTGGCCAGGGGGTTGCGGGCCACGCTCTGGATCAGCGTGCCGGCCACGCCGAAGGCCGCGCCGGCCAGCGCCGCCAGCACCGCGCGGGGCAGCCGCAGGTCACGCACCACGAGGTCGTACGGCGTGCCCGCCCCGGAGAGCGACCGCAGCACGTCGCCCGGCGCCACGTACGGCGTCCCCAACGACAGGCTGACCACCACCGCCGCGAGCAGAAGCACCAGCAGCACCACGGCGACCACCACCGCCCGCCACCGAAACGGCACCGCCACCGCCCCCACCCGCAGCAGCGCCTTCCCGGCGAGCGCCCCGCCCCGTCCTGCGCGATCTTGCACTTGCGGCCCCTCCGACGCGCCACTTGTCCGCTTTGCCGGGGCAGAAACTGCAAGATCGCGGGAAGCGGGGCGGGGGCGGGGGGTGGTCATGCGGTGACGACCTTGGCTCGGCGGACCAGGACGGCGAGCAGGGGGGCGCCCAGCAGGGCGGTGACGATGCCGGCGGGGATCTCGCCGGGCGGGGCGACCAGGCGGCCGGCCACGTCGGCGGCGAGCACCAGCGCGGGACCGAGCAGCGCGGCGACCAGCAGCGTCCACCTGTGGTCCGCGCCGACGAGCGCCCGGGCCAGGTGCGGCACGGCCAACCCCACGAACGCGATCGGGCCGGCGGCGGCCACCGCGGCGCCGGTGAGCAGCACGCCCCCGCCACCGGCGGCCAGCCGGACCAGGGCGACCCGGTGCCCCAACCCGCGGGCCACGTCGTCGCCGAGGGCGAGCGCGTCCAGGCCCCGGGCGGCGAGCGCGGCCAGCAGCACCCCGGCCAGCACGAACGGGAGCACCTGCCCGGCCACGCCGACGTCCCGGCCGGTGAGGCCGCCGACCACCCAGAAGCGGTACTCCTCGAAGGTGCGGGCGTCGATGCTGAGCAGCGCGTACACGATCGCGCCGAGACCGGCGTCGAGGGCGGCGCCGACCAGCGCGAGGGTGACCGGGCTGGCGCCCTCGCGGGTGCGGTTGGCCACCGCGAACGCCACCAGCCCGGCGAAGAGCGCCCCGGCGATGCCGAACCAGACGTACCCGGCGAGCGTGCTGACGCCGAACACGGCGATGGCCAGCACCACGCCGAAGGACGCGCCGGCGCTGACGCCGAGGATGCGCGGCTCGGCCAGCGGGTTGCGGGTGACCGCCTGGAACAGCACCCCGGCCAGCGCCAGCGCGAGACCGACGACCAGCCCGAGGGCGGTACGCGGCACCCGCAGCTCGCGGACCACCGTGGTGGCGTCGCCGGCGTCCGGGGCCACCAGGGCGCGCCAGACCTCGTCGACCGGGAGGTGGCGGCTGCCGAGCGCCAGGCTGGCCAGCAGCGCGAGCACGAGCAGGAGCGCCGCCGCCAAGGTGACCGCCACGCGGCGGGGGGCGCCGCGGCGGGCGGGGGCGTCGGCCCGGGCGGGCCGGACGGCGACGGTGGTCACGGGGGTGTTCGCCTTCCGATTAGGTTCGCCTTACCTTAACTGACCAGGTAAGGCACGCCTAACTCGGAAGTGTCGATGGGCTTGCGCCTCCACCGGGGGGAGGCGCGAGGGTGGGCGGCATGGACGGTGGCGAGCGTTACGAGATCGGCGAGTTGGCCCGGCGGACCGGCGTGTCGGTGAAGACCATCCGGTTCTGGGCCGACCGGGGGATCGTGCCGCCCACCGACCGGGGCCCGAGCGGCCACCGCCGCTGGGCCCCGGCGGCGGTGGCCCGGGTCGACCTGGTGCGCACGCTGCGCGAGCTGGGCTGCTGCGCCGGCTGGCCGGGCTGGCCAAGCGGGAGCGCCGGCGGCTGGTCGACGAGTTCCTCGACGCGGCCTTCACCGGCCTGACCGACGGCGGGTTCGCCGGCATCCGCCGGTCGCTCACCCCGGACCTGCCCGACGACGCCGACGACAGGCAGGTCGAGGCATGGGTGGAGCTGGCCGAGCTGTCCCTGGACCCGGGTTTCCGAGCCGGCCTGCGCCGGCTCGCCGAGCAGCACGAGGCCGACCGGGCGGGCGTCGCGGGCGTACGCCGGGACGCGGTCGCCGTGGTCCGGGCGGAGGTGGCCCCGGCGCTGGCCGCCGGCGTGGACCCGGTCTCGCCCCACGCCGATCCGGTCCTGGCCCGGGCCACGGCCCGCTACGCCGGGCTGTGCGGCCGCCCGGACGACGCCGGACTGCGGCGGCGCCTGCTCGACCGGCTGGAGGCCGCGCACGACCCCCGCCGGGAGCGGTACGAGCACCTGCTCGGCGTGGTGAACGGGTGGCCACCGGCCGAGAGCCTCGCGCCGGTGCTGGACTGGGCGATCCGGGCGTTGCGCGCCCGACCGGCCGGCGGGTGACGCGGCGGTTCACTCCGCGCCCATCACCAGTCCCTCGATGGTGTGCTTCTGCCGGATCGGGACGAGCGTGTCCACCACCGGGCATCGCAGGTGGTCGCGGACCAGCTCCGGCAGCGCGTCCCGATAGGGCCGGGTGACCGCCAGGTCGTGGTGGGCGGCGTTGCCCGCGCCGGGCGCGTCCACGCCGAGCACCAGCACCGGTCGGGCCTGGTCGCCGACGTTGGGGGTGCCCCGGTGCACGGTCAGCGCCGAGCGGGCCGAGATGTCGCCGCGCTTCGGGTACTTGCGCACCGCGCGGTCCTGGTAGCGCGGGTAACGGCCCTTCGGCGGGAACATCTCGTGGTCGAAGTCGCGCCCGTCGTCCCACTGGGTGCCCGGGGCGATCTCGAACGGGCCCATCTCCTCGACCGTGTCGACCGTGGTGAGGTTGAACGCCAGCGAGGTGAGCCGGCGCCGCAGCCGGGTCTCCTCGGGCATCGGGAAGTCGCGGTGCCAGGGCTGCATGGCCGCGCCGGGGAACGGGATGTCGAAGCCCAGTTCGACGATCTCGTAGTCCGGGCCGAGCACGGCCCGGCACACCGACACCACCCACGGGTGGGTGACCAGGTCGACGAAGCCGCGCAACTGCTCCGGGTGGATCTCGACGTACCACCGCTCGGGGCCCCGGCCGACCGCGCCGTCGGGGCGGGACCGGGCCTCGGCGAAGGCGGCGTCGACGTCCTCGCCGACGCGGGCGACCCAGTCCGGGTCGAAGGCGCCGCGGCAGGCGGTGATGCCGTCGCGGTAGAGGTCGCCGAGCGCCTCGACCGGGATGTCGTCGTCCGGCATGGCATAGGGAGTCATCGGGCCTCCTGAGGACGGGACCCGAGTATTACAACGTTGGAAAGCGGCCGCAAGGCCGGCGACGTCAGTCCTCCGCCGACAGACGGCTGCCCGGCACCACCGGCTGCGGCCACACCCCGGTACGCGGGCCGGCCGGCACCTCCACCTGGTGGTCCGACCAGACGTAGGTCTCCGGGAGCAGGTCGGACACCGGCACCGCGCGCAACCCGTCCGGCGGCCCGACGATCACCCGGATCGACGGGAAGTAGTCCAGCAGCACCTGCCGGCAGCGCCCGCACGGCGGGATGACCCCCCGGCCCCGGTCCCCCACCGCGACGATCGCCTCCAGCTCCCCCGCGCCCTGGGTGGCGGCCGCGCCGAGCGCCACCACCTCGGCACACGGGCCGCCGGTGAAGTGGTAGACGTTCACCCCGCTGAACACCCGCCCGTCGGTGCTGCGCACGGCCGCGGCGACGGTGTGGTTGTCGCTGCGGCAGCGGAGCTTGGCGACGGCGGTCGCGGCCTGCACGAGCGCCCGGTCGGTGTCCCGCATGATCATCCCCGTCCCTCGTCGACCTCGTCGGCGGCAACTTTATCCGCGCCGGACGCCCCGGCCCCGGACGGCACGCCAGCGGGCGGTAACCCGGGGGCGGTCCGCCGCGCGGCTGCCTATCCTTGGCGACGACATGCAGAATCCAGCCGTACCCGCCGCTGCCGCCACCGCCCGCGACCTGCACCGCCGCCTCGCCGCCCTGATGTTCCGCGACCAGCGCCGCCTCCAGCGGCGGCTCGACGGCGTACGGAAGCTGCGGGACCCGCAGCGGCGGGAGTCGGCGCTCGCCGAGATCGCGACCGAGATCACCCGCGCCGAGGCGCGGCTGGCCGCCCGGCGGGCCGCGGTGCCGGCGGTCACCTACCCGGCGCAGCTCCCGGTCAGCGAGCGCAAGGACGACATCGCCGCCGCGATCCGCGACCACCAGGTGGTGATCGTGGCCGGCGAGACCGGCTCCGGCAAGACCACCCAGCTTCCCAAGATCTGCCTGGAGCTGGGGCGCGGCGTCACCGGCCTGATCGGGCACACCCAGCCCCGCCGGCTGGCCGCCCGCACCGTCGCCGACCGGATCGCCGAGGAACTCGGCACCGAGCTGGGCGACGTGGTCGGCTACAAGGTGCGCTTCGCCGACCAGGTCGGCGACACCAGCCTGGTCAAGCTGATGACCGACGGCATCCTGCTGGCCGAGCTGCAGACCGACCGGATGCTCCGGCAGTACGACACGCTGATCATCGACGAGGCGCACGAGCGCAGCCTCAACATCGACTTCATCCTCGGCTACCTGCGGCAGCTCCTGCCCCGCCGGCCCGACCTCAAGGTGGTCATCACCTCGGCGACCATCGAGACCGACCGGTTCGCCAGGCACTTCGCCGACGCCGAGGGCAACCCGGCGCCGGTGGTCGAGGTCTCCGGGCGCACCTACCCGGTCGAGGTCCGCTACCGGCCGCTGGTCGAGGTCACCGAGGCCGAGGAGGAGGACGAGGCCGACGAGGAGAACGTCCGCGACCAGATCCAGGCCATCGGCGACGCGGTCGAGGAGCTGGCCGCCGAGGGACCCGGCGACATCCTGGTCTTCCTCAGCGGCGAGCGGGAGATCCGGGACACCGCCGACGCGCTGGGCAAGCTGGTGCAGTCCAAGCGGTCCCTGCTCGGCACCGAGATCCTGCCGCTCTACGCCCGGCTCTCCAGCGCCGAGCAGCACCGGGTCTTCGCCGCACACAGCAACCGCCGGGTGGTGCTCGCCACGAACGTCGCGGAGACGTCGCTGACCGTGCCGGGCATCAAGTACGTGGTGGACCCGGGCACCGCCCGGATCTCCCGCTACTCCAGCCGGCTCAAGGTGCAGCGGCTGCCTATCGAACCGGTCTCCCAGGCCAGCGCCAACCAGCGCAAGGGCCGCTGCGGGCGCACCTCGGACGGCATCTGCGTCCGCCTCTACGACGAGGCGGACTTCGACTCGCGGCCGGAGTTCACCGACCCGGAGATCCTGCGCACCAACCTGGCCTCGGTCATCCTCCAGATGACCGCGATCGGGCTGGGCGACGTCGCGGCGTTCCCGTTCATCGACCCGCCGGACCGGCGCAACGTCACCGACGGCGTCAACCTGCTGCACGAGCTGGGCGCGCTCGACCCGACCGAGACCGATCCGGCGAAGCGGCTCACCCCGCTGGGCCGGCGGCTGGCCCAGCTCCCGGTCGACCCGCGGCTGGCTCGGATGGTGATCGAGGGCGAACGCAACGGCTGCGCCACCGAGGTGGTGGTGATCGCCGCCGCGCTCTCCATCCAGGACCCGCGCGAGCGCCCGGCCGACCGCCAGGCGCAGGCCGACCAGGCGCACGCCCGGTTCGCCGACAAGGAGTCGGACTTCGTCGCGTTCCTCAACCTCTGGCGGCACCTGCGGGAGAAGCAGCGCGAGCTGTCCTCCAGCGCGTTCCGCCGGATGTGCAAGGCCGAACACCTCAACTACCTTCGGGTACGCGAGTGGCAGGACATCGTCAGCCAGGTGCGCCAGGTGTTGCGTACCGCCGACAAGGGCGACGGCCGGCGCGGCGCCGGCGCCGACCTGCCCGAGGAGATCGACACCCCGAAGGTGCACCAGTCGCTGCTGCCCGGCCTGCTGTCGCACCTGGGGCTCAAGGACGCGCAGAAGCACGAATACCTGGGCGCGCGCGGTGCGAAGTTCGTGATCTTCCCCGGCTCGGCGCTGTTCCGGAAGCCGCCGCGCTGGGTGATGGCCGCCGAGCTGGTGGAGACGTCGCGCCTGTTCGGCCGGGTCGCCGGGCGGGTCGAGCCGGAGTGGGTGGAGCCGCTGGCCCAGCACCTGGTCAAGCGCAGCTACAGCGAGCCGCACTGGGAGAAGAAGCAGGCCGCGGTGATGGCCTACGAGAAGGTCACGCTCTACGGCATCCCGCTCGTCACCTCCCGCAAGGTGAACTTCGGGCGGATCGACCCGACGCTGAGCCGGGAGCTGTTCATCCGGCACGCCCTGGTCGAGGGCGACTGGCAGACCCACCACCAGTTCTGGCGGGACAACCAGAAGCTGCTGACCGAGGTCGAGGAGCTGGAGAACCGGGCCCGCCGGCGCGACATCCTGGTCGACGACGAGACCATCTTCGCCTTCTACGACGAGCGGATCCCCGCCGACGTGGTGTCCGGCCGGCACTTCGACACGTGGTGGAAGAAGACCCGGCGGGACCGGCCCGACCTGCTCACCTTCACCCGGGAGCTGCTGGTCAACGCCGGCCGGGGCGGGGTGGACGAGGAGGACTACCCGGACGAGTGGCAGGCCGACGGCGTCACGCTGCCGCTGACCTACACGTTCGACCCGACCGCGCCCACCGACGGCGTCACCGTGGACATCCCGCTGCCGCTGCTCAACCAGGTGCCGGCGGAGAGCTTCGACTGGCAGGTGCCGGGACTGCGCGAGGAGCTGGTGATCGCGCTGATCCGCTCGCTGCCCAAACCCCTCCGGCGCAACTTCGTCCCGGTGCCGGACTACGCCCGCGCCGCGCTGGCCGCGATCACGCCGGGCGAGGAGCCGCTGCTCGCCGCGCTGACCCGGCAGCTACGCCGGATGACAGGCGTGACCGTGCCCCCGGACGCCTGGGAGCCGGCCAGGCTGCCACCGCACCTGCGGGTCACCTTCCGGGTGCTCGGCGACGACGACAAGCCGGTCGCCGAGGGCAAGGACCTGCCGGCGCTGCAACGCGAACTGCGCCAGGAGGTACGCCAGGTCGTCGCCGCCGCCGCGCCGGACGTCGCCCGCAGCGGGCTGACCGCGTGGTCGATCGGCACCGTGCCGCGCACCATCGAGCAGGTCCGCGCCGGGTTCGCGGTGACCGCGTACCCGGCGCTCGTGGACGAGGGCACGACCGTCGGGGTGAAGGTGTTCGACTCGGCCGCCGAGCAGGAGGCCGCGCACTGGGCGGGCACCCGCCGGCTGCTCCGCCTGACCCTGCCGTCGCCGGCGAAGTTCCTCCAGGGCCGGCTCAGCAACGAGGCGAAGCTGGCCCTGTCGCGCAACCCGCACGGCGGGGTGCCGGCGCTGATCGAGGACGCCACCGGCGCCGCCATCGACAAGCTGATCATGGACGCGGGCGGCCCGGCCTGGGACGCCGACGGGTTCGCGGCGCTGCGCGAGCGGGTCCGCGCCGACCTGGTCGACACCGTGGTCGAGGTGATGAACCGGGTCCGGCAGGTGCTGGCCGCCGGGTACGCGGTGGAGCAGCGGCTCGGCGCGACCCGGAACCTGGCCGTGGTGGCCGCGCTGGCCGACGTGCGCGCCCAGCTCGGCGGCCTGGTGCACGCCGGCTTCGTCACCGAGGCCGGCTATGCCCGCCTGCCCGACCTGCTGCGCTACCTGACCGCGATCGAGCGCCGGCTGGACCGGCTGCCCGGCAACCCGCAACGCGACAAGCAGCAGCAGGACCGCATCGCGGTGGTGCAGAAGGAATACCGGGACATGCTGGCCGCGCTGCCCCCGGCCCGGCGCGCGACCCCGGCGGCCCGGCAGATCCGCTGGATGATCGAGGAGCTGCGGGTGAACGTCTTCGCCCAGGCCCTCGGCACCCCCTATCCGGTCTCCGAGCAGCGCATCTACCGCGCCATGGACGACGCCGAATCCCGGTGACCCACCGCCAGGGGCGTCAGGTCGTCACGCGGGTGATGAAGGCGGTGAGGTGCTCCGTGGTGCGGGCGATCTTCTCGTCCAGGGTCAGGGACTCGGGGAGGCGGGCGCCGGGGCCGGCGTCCTTGCGACCCCGCACGTAGAGGGAGCAGGCGAGGTCGTCGCAGAGGTAGATGCCCACCGAGTTGCCCTGCTGCCCGGCCTTGCCCGCCTTGCGCGCGACCATCAGGCTGACGCCGCCGGCCGGGTTGGTCAGGCACACCGAGCACATGTTGCGGCGACGCAGCCCGGGTCCCGGGCTGGGGCGGCGCAGGGCCAGGCCGGTCGGGCGGCCGTCCAGGACGGTGACGAGGTAGGCGCGGTCGAGCGCCTGCGGATCTCGCCAGCCGAGGAAGTCGAGGTCGTCCCAGGGGCGGGCACCCAGGTCGCGTGGGACGTGCAGCCGCTTCGCCTCGCCCTTGGTGCAGTTCACGAAGGCGGCACGGATCTGGGGTTCGGTCAACGGGGTCATACACCCGAGGGTAATTTTCCTAAAGGGTTTAGGCAAAGGCATAATAGGATTGGTGAGAGGAGACTCATGGCTCGTGCGGGACTCAACCGGGAGCGCCTGATCCAGGCCGGGGCGGAGCTGGCCGACGAGGCCGGGTTCGACCAGGTGACCGTCTCCGCGCTGGCCAGGCGGTTCGGCGTCACGGTCGCCAGCCTCTACTCCCACGTGCGCAACTCCCAGGACCTGCGGACCGGGATCGCGCTGCTCGCGCTCGGCGAACTCGCCGACCGGGCCGCCGACGCGCTCGCGGGGCGGGCCGGCAAGGAGGCGCTCACCGCGTTCGCGAACGTCTACCGCGACTACGCCCACCGGCACCCGGGCCGCTGGGCCGCGGCCCAGTCGCGGCTCGACCCGCAGACCGCCGCCGGCAGCGCCGGCTTCCGGCACTCGACGATGATGCGGGCGATCCTGCGCGGCTACCACCTGCCCGAGCCGGACGAGACGCACGCCGTCCGGCTGCTCGGCAGCGTCTTCCAGGGTTTCGTCGGCCTGGAGCTGGGAGGCGGCTTCGACCACAGCCCGCCCGCCCCGCCGGAGAGCTGGGAGCGGGTCCTGGACGCCGTCGACGCCCTGTTGCGCAACTGGCCGGCGGCCGACGCCGGCTAGGCCAGCGGCTCCACGCCGGCCGGGAGCCGGTCGGCGGCGGTGGCGTCGTGGACGTACTCCAGGAGGATGCGGCGCAGCTCGCGGCCGGCGTGGGTGGGCACCACGTCGCGGCGGCGGGCCACCGCGATGGTCCGGCGTACGCCCGGCGGGACCAGGCGGGTGACCCGGATGCCGGCCCGGCGGGCCACCACGATGCCGGGCACCAGGGCGACGCCGAGTCCCGCCTCGACGAAGCTGAGCACGGCGTCCATCTCTCCGCCGTCGACCGACAACGTCGGCTCGAAGCCGGCCGCCCGGCACGCCTGGAGCGTGGCGTCGCGCAGGTCGTAGCCCTCGCGGAACATCACCAGCGGCTGGTCGCGCAGGTCGGTGATGCGCATCTCGCCTTCGGGCGAGACGCCCGGAAGCGGGTCCACCGAGGCGACCACCAGGCTCTCGGCGAGGATCGGGTCGACGCGCAGCCCCGGGTCGGCGCCGCCGGACGGCATGATCACCAGCGCCAGGTCCAGGTCGCCGCGGAGCAGGTCGCGGACCAGGTCCTGGGAGCCGCCCTCCTCGACCCGCAGGTCGACGGTGGGGTGGGCGTCGCGGAAGCGGCGCAGCACCGGGGGCGCCAGCGAGGTGGCCAGGCTGGGCGTGGCGCCGAGCCGGACCCGGCCGCGGCGCAGCCCGACAAGCTCCTGCACCTCGCGGGTGGCGGTGTCCACGTCGGCGAGGATCCGCTTGGCCAGCGGCAGCAGCACCTCGCCGGCCGCGGTGAGCGCGATGTTGCCCCTTACCCGCTCGAACAGCGGTGCCCCGAGGTCGGCCTCCAGCGCGTGAATTTGCTTACTCAACGACGGCTGGGTTATGCCGACGACATCGGCCGCCTGGGTGAAATGTCGTACTTCTGCGACCGCGACGAAGTACCGGAGCTGATGGAGCTGCATCTCTATAGCCTACGGCTATCAAGACTGTGATTTCGATGCATTGGACGCCTGATCGAACTGCTCCTAGCGTCGGTCATGTGGTAATCACGAAAACTCGGTCGCCCATCCGCTCGAACGTCGGCCTGAAGGCCGTCATGGCGGTGACGGGCATCCTCCTGGTGCTGTTCCTGATCGTGCACATGCTCGGGAACCTGAAGATCTTCACGGGCGAGACGTCGTTCGACCACTACGCGCACTGGCTGCGGGACCTCGGCACGCCGCTGCTGCCGACCACCTGGTACCTGTGGATCCAGCGCGCCGTGCTCACCGTGGCGGTGCTGGCCCACATCGGCGCGGCCGTCGTGCTCGCCACGCGCGCCCGCGCCGCCCGCCCGGTGGCGTACGCGCACCGCCGCAAGATCCACGTGAACTACGCGGCCCGCACCATGCGCTGGGGTGGTGTGATCATCCTGCTCTTCGTGATCTACCACATCCTGGACCTGACCACCGGTCACCTGAACCCGCAGGGCGACTCGGCCAACCCCTACGGCAACGTGGTCGCCGACTTCGCCCCGGAGCGCTGGTACGTCACCCTCTTCTACACGCTCGCCATCGTGACCCTCGGCTTCCACCTGCGGCACGGCGCGTTCAGCGCGTTCCGCAGCCTCGGCCAGCAGACGCCGAAGGGCGAGCGACGGGCCCGTGCCGCCGCGCTCGTCTTCGCCGTGGTGCTCTGCGCCGGCTACCTGGTGGTCCCGTTCGCCGTACTCACCGGATTGGTGGCCTGACATGGATCTCTACACCGAGGGCGACCCGATCGCCGACACCCGGGCCCCGGACGGCCCGGTCGAGACCCGGTGGGACCGGCACCGCTTCGAGATGAAGCTGGTCAACCCGGCCAACCGCCGCAAGCTCACCGTGATCGTGGTCGGCACCGGCCTGGCCGGCGGCTCCGCCGCCGCGACCCTGGCCGAGCAGGGCTACCACGTGAAGTCCTACTGCTACCAGGACAGCCCGCGCCGGGCCCACTCGATCGCCGCCCAGGGCGGCATCAACGCCGCCAAGAACTACCGCAACGACGGCGACTCGGTGCACCGCCTCTTCTACGACACGGTCAAGGGCGGCGACTTCCGCTCCCGCGAGTCGAACGTGCACCGGCTGGCCGAGGTGTCGGTCAACATCATCGACCAGTGCGTCGCCCAGGGCGTCCCGTTCGCCCGCGAGTACGGCGGCCTGCTCGACACCCGCTCCTTCGGCGGCGCGCAGGTGCAGCGCACCTTCTACGCCCGGGGCCAGACGGGCCAGCAGCTCCTGCTCGGCGCGTACCAGGCGTTGGAGCGGCAGATCGGCCTGGGCAACGTGGAGATGAACGCCCGCCACGAGATGCTCGAACTGGTGACGATCGACGGCCGGGCCCGCGGCATCGTGGTGCGCGACATGGTCACCGGCGAGATCAGCACCGAGATGGCGGACGCGGTCGTGCTCGCCTCCGGCGGCTACGGAAACGTCTTCTACCTCTCCACCAACGCCAAGGGTTGCAACGTCACCGCCTCCTGGCGGGCGCACCGCAAGGGCGCGTACTTCGCCAACCCCTGCTACACCCAGATCCACCCGACCTGCATCCCGGTCTCCGGCGACCACCAGTCGAAGTTGACCCTGATGAGCGAGTCGCTGCGCAACGACGGCCGGGTGTGGGTGCCGAAGGCCAAGGGCGACGACCGCGGCCCGCGGGACATCCCCGAGGACGAGCGGGACTACTACCTGGAACGGATCTACCCCTCCTTCGGCAACCTGGTCCCGCGCGACATCGCCTCCCGCGCCGCGAAGAACGTCTGCGACGAGGGACGCGGCGTCGGCCCGACCGGCCTCGGCGTCTACCTGGACTTCGCCGACGCGATCGGGCGGCTCGGCCGCAAGGCCATCGAGGCCAAGTACGGCAACCTCTTCGAGATGTACGAGCGGATCACCGGCGAGGACCCGTACCAGGTGCCGATGCGGATCTACCCTGCCGTGCACTACACGATGGGCGGGCTCTGGGTCGACTACGACCTCCAGTCGACAATCCCCGGCCTGTTCGTGATCGGTGAGGCCAACTTCTCCGACCACGGCGCGAACCGGCTGGGCGCCTCGGCGCTGATGCAGGGTCTGGCCGACGGTTACTTCGTGCTGCCCAGCACGCTCGCCAACTACCTGGCCTCGTCCGGCCCGCTGGACAAGGTCGACGCCAGCCACCCGGAGGCGGTCGCGGCCCGCACCGAGGTCGAGGAGCGGCTGCGGAAGCTGCTGGCGATCAACGGCGACCGCACGGTGGACTCGTTCCACCGCGAGCTGGGCCAGATCATGTGGGAGCACTGCGGCATGGAGCGCTCCGACGCCGGGCTGCGCAAGGCGATCGACGAGATCCGGGCGCTGCGCGAGCAGTTCTGGCAGCGGGTGCGCGTGCCGGGTGACGGCGAGGGTCTCAACCAGTCGCTGGAGAAGGCCGGCCGAGTGGCCGACTTCTTCGAGCTGGCCGAGCTGATGTGCGTCGACGCCCTGCACCGCGAGGAGTCCTGCGGCGGCCACTTCCGGGCCGAGTACCAGACCCCGGACGGCGAGGCGCAGCGCGACGACGACCGGTTCGCCTACGTGGCCGCCTGGGAGTACGCCGGCGACGGCCAGCCGGTGCTGCACAAGGAAGACCTGACCTTCGAATACGTCCACCCCTCGCAGCGGAGCTACAAGTGAACCTGACCCTGCGCATCTGGCGCCAGACCGGCCCCGAGGACAAGGGTCGGATGGTGACCTACCCGGTGCCGGACGTGTCCCCGGACATGTCCTTCCTGGAGATGCTCGACGTCCTCAACGAGCGGCTGATCCTCGACGGCGAGGAGCCGGTCGCCTTCGACCACGACTGCCGCGAGGGCATCTGCGGCACGTGCAGCCTCATGATCAACGGCGAGGCGCACGGTCCGCAGCGCGGCACCACCGCCTGCCAGCTGCACATGCGGCAGTTCTCCGACGGCGAGACGATCGACATCGAGCCCTGGCGGACCCGCGCCTTCCCGGTCGTCAAGGACCTGGTGGTGAACCGGAACGCCTTCGACAAGATCATTGCTGCCGGCGGCTACGTCACCGCGCCGACCGGCAGCGCCCCCGAGGCGCACTCCACCCCGGTGGCCAAGGAGGACGCGGACGCCGCCTTCTCCGCGGCCGCCTGCATCGGCTGCGGCGCCTGCGTGGCGGCCTGCCCGAACGGCTCCGGCATGCTGTTCACCGCCGCCAAGGTCACCCAGCTCTCGCTGCTCCCGCAGGGCCAGCCCGAGCGCTACACCCGGGTGATCGGCATGGTGGACGCGCACGACGAGGCCGGCTTCGGCGGCTGCACCAACATCGGCGAGTGCTCGTCGGCCTGCCCGAAGGGCATCCCGCTGAACACCATCGGCCGACTCAACCGGGACTACCTCAAGGCGACGACGAAGCGCGCCGGCACCCCCGGCTCCTGAGCCTTCGCCGATCGGAACCACCCGACCGCCGCGCCCCGCCGCCAGGGACGCGGCGGTCGGCCCGTCTCCGGGGTACGTGGCCCTCCCGGCTCCCGGCTCCCGGCTCCCGGCTCCCGGCTCCCGGCTCCCGGCTCCCCGGAATCTTGGTACGGACTGACCCCTGGAGGGGCCGTTTCGTACCAAGATCTCCGCTCTTTCCAAGATGCGGAAGATCGATCTCGTACCGAGGTCGGGGGAGCCATTCTCGACCGCTACAAACTTGATGACGAGAACGGATCAGGCCCTCGGACCGGTTGCGCCGCCGACGCAACACGGCGCGGACGGTTCCACCGCGCCGGCGGCAGTGGCGGAACGGCGGCGGCAGCGCGACGGGACACCGCCTGCGCATCACGAAGCGACTCGCCAGCCCGCCTGGCGCGCGAGTGGGCCGGCGGGCTGAATCACATGCGTCATCAAGTTCCTAGGCACTCTCAAGGTGCCCGCGGGCCGGCCACACCAGCATGCCGGGGGCCGAGCGGAACGGCTGCGCGGCGGCGGTGCCAAGCGGCGGCGGGAACGCCGGTTCAAGTCACTCCCCGGGGGTAGCAGTCCCATGGACGGCACCGAGGAGGGACATTCAGGCATGAAGGCACTGACCTGGCACGGCAAGCGTGACGTCCGAGTGGAGGACGTCCCGGACCCCCGGATCGAGGAGCCGACCGACGCGATCATCCGGATCACCTCGACCGCCATCTGCGGTTCCGACCTGCACCTGTACGAGGTGCTCGGGCCGTACCTCAAGCCCGGCGACGTGCTCGGGCACGAGCCGATGGGCATCGTCGAGGAGGTCGGGTCGGGGGTGACCCGGCTCAAGAAGGGCGACCGGGTGGTCATCCCGTTCAACATCTCCTGCGGGCACTGCTGGATGTGCGAGCGGCAGCTCTACGCGCAGTGCGAGACCACGCAGGTCACCGCCGAGGGCAAGGGCGCCTCGCTGTTCGGCTACACCTCGCTCTACGGCTCGGTCCCGGGCGGGCAGGCCGAGTACCTGCGCGTGCCGCAGGCCCAGTTCGGCCCGATCACGATCCCGCAGACCGGGCCGGACGAGCGCTGGCTCTACCTCTCCGACATCCTGCCCACCGCCTGGCAGGCGGTGAAGTACGCGGACACCCCGCGCGGCGGCACGCTCGCCGTGTTCGGGCTCGGCCCGGTCGGGCAGTTCTGCGCCCGGATCGGCCGGCACCTCGGCGCCGACCGGGTGATCGGGCTGGATCTGGTGCCGGAGCGGCTGGAGATGGCCCGCCGGCACGGCATCGAGGTGCTCGACGTGAGCCAGCTCGACGACGTGCCCGGCGCGCTCATCGACCTGGTCGACGGGCGCGGCCCGGACGCGGTGATCGACGCGGTCGGCATGGAGGCGCACGGCGCGCCGGTCGGCAAGATCGCGCAGGCGGCCGCCGGGCTGCTTCCGGACAAGCTGGCCCAGCCGATGATCGACGCGGCCGGCGTGGACCGGCTCGTGGTGCTGCACGCCGCGCTCAAGGCGGTCCGGCGCGGCGGCACCGTCTCCATCTCCGGGGTGTACGGCGGCGAGCAGGACCCGATGCCGCTGATGGAGATGTTCGACCGGGGCATCCAGCTACGGATGGGGCAGTGCCACGTGCGGCGCTGGGTGGACGAGATCATCCCGCTGCTGGAGGGTGACGACGACCCGCTGGGCGTCGAGGACCTGCGCACCCACCGGCTGCCGCTGGCGCAGGCGCCGCAGGCGTACGAGATGTTCCAGAAGAAGGAGGACGGCTGCGTCAAGGTCGTGCTCGCACCGTGACCCGGACGGTGGTCGTCACCGGCGCGACGAGCGGGATCGGCCGGGCGGCGGCCCGGGAGTTCGCGGGCCGCGGGGACCGGCTGGTCCTCGCGGCCCGCTCCCCCGAGACGCTGGCCGAGGTGCGCCGGGAGTGCGCCGACGCCGGCGCGGCCGAGGTCCGCACCGTGCCCACCGACGTCACCGAGCCCGGCGCGCTCGACGCCCTGGCTGCCGAGGTCGACCGGATCGACGTGTGGGTGCACACCGCGGCGGTGATGGCGTACGGGCGCTTCGAGGAGATCCCGGCGGACGTCTTCGAGCAGGTGGTCCGCACCGACCTGCTGGCCGGAGCCGGGGTGGCGCGGGTGGCGTTGCGGCGGTTCCGGGCCGCCGGCGGCGGCACGCTGATCCTCACCGGCTCGGTGCTGGGCCACATCACCGCGCCCTACATGAGCGGCTACGTGACAAGCAAGTGGGGGCTGCACGGCCTGGTGCGGGCGTTGCAGCAGGAGTCGCGGGACCTGGCCGGGGTGCACGTCTGCCTGGTCACCCCGGGCAGCGTGGACACGCCGGTCTACCAGCAGGCGGCGAACTACCTCGGGCGGATCGGTCGGCCGCCGCTGCCGATCACCACCCCGGAGCGGGTGGCCCGGGCCATCGCGGACTGCGCCGACAGGCCCCGCCGGGAGATCTCGGTGGGTCGGGTCAACCTGCTCATGCGGGTCGGCTTCACCGCGCTGCCGGCGGTCTACGACGTGCTGGTGGGGCCGCTGATGCGGGCCGGCGGGTTGACGAATCGGCCGACGCCGCCAAACCCGGGGGTCGTGTTCGAGCCGAACCCGGCCGGCGAGGCGGTGCGGGGCGGGTGGCTGCCCGACCTGGTCGGGCTGGCCCGGTCGATCGGCGACTCGGCGGGCTCGACCCTGCGACGCGGGCTACGACGATCGCTCCCGGCGGCCCGACCCGGGCCGGCCGGGGATTGACCTTCCCGCCCACGCGATCCCCGACCAGCGGCGACGGCGGGATTCGCGTGGGCGGGCGGTGGAATGCGTGGCTACCGTGTAGAGCGCGGGACACGGCGGAGGGCGGAAGCGATGCGGGAACCGGTGGAGCGGGACGTCGAACGGGCGGGCGGCGGTCGGGGGTGGCGGATCGCCGGTCTGGCCGCCGTCGCCGGGCTGGCGTGGGCGGCGCGGGACGTGCCGGCCCAGCTCGGCGGGCGACTGACCGGCGCGCGGGCGGAACGGGCCGCCCGCTCGCCCCGGTTCCGCGACGGCACGTTCCACAACCCGACCGGCACCGGCGCCACCATGGTCGCCGACCCGGGCCGCAACCTGGTCCGGGAGCTGATCTTCGGCAAGCAGAAGCGGCGGCCGGGCAGCGCGGTGCCGCTGCTGCGCCCGGCCGACGCCGCGCCTGCCGACCCGGCCCGCGAGCTGACCGTGATCTGGTACGGCCACGCCTCCACGCTTGTGGAGATCGAGGGGCACCGGGTGCTGCTCGACCCGGTGTGGAGCGACAGGTGCTCGCCGTCGGCGCTGGTCGGCCCGCGACGCCTGCACGAGCCGCCGGTCCGCCTGGACGAGCTGCCCCGGCTGGACGCCATCCTCATCTCGCACGACCACTACGACCACCTGGACATGGCCACGGTCCGCGGGCTGCTCACGCACCAGTCGGCGCCGTTCGTGGTGCCGCTCGGCGTCGGCGCCCACCTCGACCGGTGGGGCGTGCCGGCGGACCGCGTCGTGGAGCTGGACTGGTCGGAGAGCCACCGGGTCGGCGGGCTGACCCTCACCGCCACCGCCGCGCAGCACTTCTCCGGGCGCGGTCTGCGCCGCGACGGCACGCTGTGGAGCTCCTGGGTGGTCGCCGGCGCGACGCGGAAGGTCTTCTACACAGGCGACTCCGGCTACTTCGACGGCTACGCCGGCATCGGCGCCGAGCACGGCCCGTTCGACGTCACGCTGATGCAGATCGGCGCGTACGACCGGGCCTGGCCGAACATCCACATGTTCCCGGAGGAGGCGGTCGCCGCCCACCTCGACGTGCGCGGCGAGCTGCTGGTGCCGGTGCACTGGGGCACGTTCAACCTGGCCCTGCACGACTGGTCCGAGCCGGTCGACCGGCTCTGGGCCGAGGCCAAGGCCCGGGACGTCCGGCTCGCCGTGCCCCGCCCCGGCGAGCGGGTGGTCGTCGACGAGCCGCCGGCGGTGGACGGCTGGTGGCAGGCGGTCGCCTGAGCGGCGTGGTCGCCCGGGGCCCGCTCAGAGTACGAACGCGTCCGTCCACAGCGCGCCCGAGCGCCCGGACAGCGCGTCGAGCATCGCCACCGCCTGACCGTCGGTGAGCTGCGCGACGAAGTCGACGATGGCCCGCCCCCGGGCCCGGCCGATCCGGTCCGGGGTCCGTGGGTGCAGCTCCGCCTCGGCCAGCTCGACCAGGTCGTGCAGCCGGCGGGGCAGCCGGGACTCCTCCTCCGGGTCGAGCAGCCACTCCCAGAGCGCCTCGACGAGCGTGTCCAGCAGCCGGGCCTGCCCGCGCTGGTGCAGCGCCAGGTCGGGGCGGGCCAGCACGAACCGGTGGTGGACGAACTTCAGCACCTGCACCTCGTGCCACTGCGCCTTGCCGAGCAGCACGTACCCGGAGCGCACGTCCGGCTCCGGGGTCACCGTGATGGCGTCCACGAAGCGGGTGGACCAGCGGGCCGAGAACCGGGCGACGTACTGCTCCGCCTCGATCGAGCCGTCGAACGGCAGCGCCAGCAGCCCCTCCACCAGCTCCTCGCGGACGTGCTCGACGGCGGCGGCGAACGCGTCGTCGTCGGCGATCCAGCCGTCCTTGCGGTGCAACTGGCGGCGCAGCCGCTCGATCGCCGCGCCGGGGCGGCGGCCCGCCGTGTCCAACGCCGAGGCGGTGATCGAGCGCAGGTGCCCGCTCTCCCGCTGCCAGGCCATCAGCTCGGCGGCCACGGCGCCCTGCTGGAGCACCCCGACGCGATAGAAGTCCTCCACGTCGTGGATGGCGTACGCGATGTCGTCGGCAGTGTCCATCACGGACGCCTCAGGCGTCTGCTGCCAGTCCGGGATCCGGCCGGCGAACGGCTCCCGGGCCTGCCGCAGGTCGTCCACCTCGGTCCGGTAGGCGCCGAACTTCACCGACCCGCTCTCCGGGTCGTCCGGCGGCCCGGCCGCGCCCCGCGGGGCCGGGTCGAGGTGCCGCGGGTGCGGGTCGGGGTGGTCCAGCCGGGTCCACGGATACTTCAGCATCGCCGCCCGGACCGCGGCGGTCAGGTCCAGGCCGGTGGTCGCCGCGCCACGGATCTCGGTGCTGGTGACGATCCGGTACGACTGGGCGTTGCCCTCGAAGCCGTCGGGCAGCCCGAGCCGCTGCCGGGCCAGCCGGTCGAGGACCCGCTCCCCCAGGTGCCCGAACGGCGGGTGCCCGAGGTCGTGGGCGAGCGCGGCGGCCTCCACCACGTCCGGGTCGCAGCCGCCCAGCTTCTCCAGCAGGTCCCGGTGCGCCGGGTCGGCGGTCAGCCGCTCGGCGATCGCGCGGGCCACCTGCGCCACCTTGAGGCTGTGGGTGAGCCGGTTGTGCACCAGCAGCCCCGAGCCGCCCGGACTGATCACCTGGGTGACGCCGTTGAGCCTGGCGAAGAACGGCGACGAGACGATCCGGTCCCGGTCGGCCCGGAACGGGCCGGCGGCCAGGTCGCCGAGCGCCCGGGCGCTGCCTCCGAAGAGCCGCCGGGCCCGCGGATCCGCAGGTGCCTCCATGATCGCCACGCTAGCGCAGCCGGCGGCGGGCCGGGCACAGCCGGTCGGACGCGAGCGGCACAATGCAGGGCGGAACCCACCGGAGAAGGCGGATCAAGATCGTGACTCAGTCTGTGCACCAGCGGATCGCCGAGGAGCTCGGGGTCGCCGAGCGTCAGGTCCGGGCGGCCGTGGAGCTGCTCGACGGCGGCGCCACCGTGCCGTTCATCGCCCGCTACCGCAAGGAGGCCACCGGCACCCTCGACGACGCGCAGCTCCGCACGCTGGAGGAGCGGCTGCGCTACCTGCGGGAGCTGGACGAGCGGCGCGCCGCGGTGCTGGAGTCGATCCGCGGCCAGGGCAAGCTGGACGAGGCGCTGGAGGCGCAGATCCTCGCCGCCGACTCGAAGTCCCGCCTGGAGGACATCTACCTGCCCTACAAGCCGAAGCGCCGGACCCGCGCGCAGATCGCCCGCGAGGCCGGGCTGGAGCCGCTGGCCGAGACGCTGCTCGCCGACCCGGCGCAGGACCCGAGGACGGTCGCCGCCGGCTTCGTGGACGCCGACCGGGGCGTCGCCGACGCGGCCGCCGCGCTGGACGGGGCGCGGGCCGTCCTGATCGAGCGCTTCGCCGAGGACGCCGACCTGATCGGCACGCTGCGCGAGCAGATGTGGTCGCGGGGCCGGCTGGTCTCCCGGGTACGCGAGGGCCAGGAGTCCGCCGGCGCCAAGTTCGCCGACTACTTCGACTTCGCGGAGCCCTACCCGAAGCTGCCCTCGCACCGGATCCTGGCGATGTTCCGGGGCGAGAAGGAAGGCGTGCTGGAGCTGACCATGGACCCGGAGGCCGAGGGCGACGCCGACGCGGCCACCGGGCCCAGCCGCTACGAGGCGGCCGCCGCCGGCCGGTTCGGCATCACCGACCGGGGGCGGCCCGCCGACAGGTGGCTGGCCGACACGGTGCGCTGGGCCTGGCGTACCCGGATCCTCATCCACCTCGGCGCGGACCTGCGGATGCGGCTGTGGCAGGCGGCCGAGGAGGAGGCGGTGCGGGTCTTCGCCACGAACCTGCGCGACCTGCTGCTCGCCGCGCCGGCCGGCGCGCGCCCGACCATGGGCCTCGACCCGGGCCTGCGGACCGGCGTGAAGGTGGCCGTGGTCGACGCCACCGGCAAGGTGGTCGCCACCGACACCATCTATCCGCACGAGCCGCGCCGGCAGTGGGACGCGTCGCTGCACACGCTCGCCACGCTGGCCGCCGCGCACGGCGTCGAGCTGGTCGCGATCGGCAACGGCACCGCCAGCCGGGAGACCGACAGGCTGGCCGGTGACCTGATCAAGCAGCACCCGGAGCTGAGACTGACGAAGGTGGTCGTCTCCGAGGCCGGCGCGTCGGTCTACTCCGCGTCCGCGTACGCCTCGCAGGAGCTGCCCGGCCTCGACGTGTCGCTGCGCGGCGCGGTCTCGATCGCCCGCCGCCTCCAGGACCCGCTCGCCGAGCTGGTGAAGATCGACCCGCGCTCGATCGGCGTCGGGCAGTACCAGCACGACCTCTCCGAGGTGAAGCTGTCCCGCTCCCTCGACGCCGTGGTCGAGGACTGCGTCAACGGCGTCGGCGTGGACGTCAACACCGCCTCCGCGCCGCTGCTCACCCGGGTCTCCGGCATCGGCGCCGGGCTGGCCGAGAACATCGTGCTGCACCGCGACGCCAACGGGCCGTTCCGTAGCCGGTCGGAGTTGAAGAAGGTGGCGCGACTCGGGCCGAAGGCGTTCGAGCAGTGCGCCGGCTTCCTGCGCATCCCCGGCGGCGACGACCCGCTCGACTCGTCCAGCGTGCACCCCGAGGCGTACCCGGTGGTGCGCCGCATCCTCGCCTCCACCGGGCAGGACCTGCGCGCGCTGATCGGCAGGTCGGCGATCCTGCGCGGCCTGCGCGCCACCGACTTCGTGGACGACACGTTCGGCCTGCCCACGGTCACCGACATCCTGGCCGAGCTGGAGAAGCCCGGCCGCGACCCGCGACCGGAGTTCCGCACCGCGACGTTCGTCGAGGGCGTGGAGAAGATCGGCGACCTGACGCCGGGGATGGTGCTGGAGGGCGTGGTCACCAACGTGGCGGCGTTCGGCGCGTTCGTCGACGTCGGCGTGCACCAGGACGGCCTGGTGCACGTCTCGGCGATGTCGCACACGTTCGTCAAGGACCCGCGTGACGTGGTGAAGTCCGGCGACGTGGTGAAGGTGCGGGTGCTCGACGTGGACGTGCCGCGCAAGCGGATCTCGTTGACGCTGCGCCTGGACGACGACGCCGAGGCGGGCCGGGGCCGTCCGGGCCAGCGCGACGCCGGCGACCAGCGGGGCCGCGGCGGATCCGGCGCGCCGGGCGGCCGTGGCGACCAGGGCGGCCGTGGCGGGCGCGGCGACCAGGGCGGACGCGGTTCCGGCGGCCAGAGCGCGCGCGGCGACCAGGGCGGGCGCGGTTCCGGCGGCCAGCCCCGGCCGGGGCGGCGTCCCGCTCCGCAGCCGGAGAACAGCGCGATGGCGGACGCGCTGCGCCGCGCCGGGCTGACCTGATCCCACCGGGCGCGGCTCCCGGGGTGACCGGCTCACCCCGGGCGCCGGCTCGGCGACGCGCCCGTGTCCCCCCGCCGCCGGCCGGCGTTGAGTCCCACGACAGGACCGCCCCGGCGGTCGCGGCCGGCGGCGGAGGGGGCGGCGTGTCGGTGACCGGCTTCGACGGGTTCGCGCCCGGGGCGGCGCCGGTGACGTCGCTGGTGGTGGTGGGCTGCGGTGGGCACGGCCGGGAGGTGCTGACCATCGCCCGGGCGGTAGCCGAGGCCGGTGGGCCGCGGTGGCACCTCGCCGGGTTCGTCGACGACCGGCCGGCCGAGGAGAACCTGAAGCGGGTGCACCGCCTCGACGTGCCCTACCTGGGTGGCGTCGCCTGGCTGCGGGACGCGCCGCCGGAGACCCGCTACGTGATCGGGATCGGCGATCCCCGGGTCCGCCGCGCGGTCGCCGCCCGGGTCGACGGCTACGGTCGGCCGGCGGCGAGTCTCGTGCACCCGGACGCCACCATCGGCCCGGACACCCGGTACGGCCCCGGTTTCGTCGCCTTCCCCGGGGCCCGGGTGACGACGAACGTCGTCCTGGGCCGGCACGTGCACCTCAACCAGAACGCCACGGTGGGCCACGACTGCGTGTTCGCCGACTTCGTCTCGGTCAACCCGTTGGCCGCTGTCTCCGGCGACTGCCGGCTCGGCGAGGGCGTGCTGGTGGGCACCACGGCGGCGGTGCTCCAGGGGCGGCGGGTCGGGCGGGACGGCACCGTCGGCGCGGGCGCCTGCGTGGTGCGCGACGTGCCGGACGGCGTGGTGGTCAAGGGCGTGCCCGCGCGCTGACCGGCGACGGGGCGGCCGGGCGGGTCGGCGTACCCTCGGCTCGTGGGTGCGGACGACGGCGCGCAGTGGCGCGAGCGGCAACGCCGGGCGGTGCGGGCGCACGCGGCGGCCGACGCCCGGGAGCGCGCCGCGGAGCAGGCGGAGGCCGCCGAGCTGGTGGCCCGGTTCGCCGCCGAGGCGGCGCGGCGCGGACTGCGCGCCGACCGGTTGACCGCGACCGGCCACGACGGGCGCGGGCGCTACCGGACCCGGATCACCGGCTGGTACGTGGATCGGGCCCGCAGCCGGGCGGTGGACGCCGACGGCCGCTTCTATCTGCTGACCGTGCCGCCGGGCCTGCGGTCGCGGCTGCTCGGGGCCGACCCGCCGCCCAGCGCGCCGCCCCTGGTGGTCGGGCGCGGGGGCCGCGACGGCGAGTCCGTTCCGCTGGCCGTGCTGCTCAACCGGCGTCTCGAGGCGGGCGACGACTGGCGGTGAGCGGCGCCGGGGCCCGGTCGGCCCGCTGCCGGGGCACGCCGGGTCCGGCCCGCCGCGCCACCCGCCGCCACCAGAGCCGCTGCGCCACCAGGGTGAGCAGTCCGGCCAGCACGATGGCGGCCAGGTTGATCACCAGTTGCAGGGCGGAACCGGCGGCCTCGTGCCAGACGCCGTAGGCGCCGGCCACCGCCACGTTGGCGGCCGCCGGCACGGTGGTCACCGAGATCAGCACGCCCACCAGTGAGCCGGACTTCTTCGACGTCAGCGAGAGCATGCCGGCGACCCCGGCGAGCAGCCCGACCACCCAGGAGAGCGCGTCCGGGCGCCAGATGAAGTCGGTGAGCGGACGCTCGTCCAGCAGCATGTCCCGACCGACGAGGCCGGCCGCGGTGAGCGCCCAGGTGCTCAGCACGGTGGCCACCGTGGCCGCGAGGAAGCCGACCGCCAGGGCGTGCAGTGAGCGGCCGACGACGCGCGGCTGGCGGCGGAGCAGCGCCACGCTGAGCGCGGCGAGCGGGCCGAACTCGGGGCCGACCACCATCGCGCCGACGATCAGGATGGGCTGGTCGAGCAGCACGCCGATCCCGGCGATCATGGTGGCCACCACGATCAGGGCGAGGAACGTGCCGGTGAGCACCGTCTGTTCGCCGGTCTTCGCGGCGATCTCGTCCCAGACCACGGCGTCGTCACCGTGCCCGGGCGCCTCGTCGGCGGCCCGGTCGGCCGCCTCGGAGAGGGTCAGCTCGACGTCCTCGGCGGAGATCGCGCCCCGCGCGTCGACGCCCAGCTCCTGGAGACGGCGCAGGACCTCGTCCGCGCTCTCCCGCACCACGTCGCAGAGGACGAGGTCGCCCGGGGGGCGGCGGGCCGCGCCCGGGACGACGGCCAGGTGGGCCACGCCGGGGTCGGCGGTGAGCAGGTCCACCACCGCCGCCGAGCGGTCGCTCGGCGCGATGATCCGCAGGTGCAGCACGGTCTTCCCCCAGTGAGCCGCCGGTAGGTCGCGAGCACTCTACTGCCATGCCGGAACACCCGCCGGCACCCGTGTCCCCGCCGCCCCGGCGGCGGTTGAGACGGAAGAAGCTCATTAATGTCGGCATTTGCGAGACGTGCGAGCTTTGTTCCAGATACAACGGTCTTGTTCCCTGCATCCTCCGGTGGAGGTCCTACCGTGTCGTCCGACCTGCTGGATCCGGTCCATCCCGCGCCGGCGCGCCGCCCGCACCCGTACGACGGGCTGAAGCGGGTCGTCGACGTGGTGGGCGCCGCCGTCCTGCTGGTCCTGGCCGCGCCGCTGCTCCTGCTGGTCGCCGCGCTGGTGGCCGGCGGGCTGGGCCGGCCGGTGTTGTTCCGTCAACTGCGGGCCGGGCGGTACGGCCGGCCGTTCGAGCTGGTGAAGTTCCGCACCATGCACCCGCCCGACCCGCGCCGGGGCCGGACCGAGGACGGCGCCCGGCTGACGCGGCTCGGCCGCTGGTTGCGGGCCACCAGCCTGGACGAGCTGCCCACGCTGTGGAACGTGCTGCGGGGCGACATGAGCCTGGTCGGTCCCCGGCCACTGCTCTGCGAATACCTGGGGCGGTACACGCCCACCCAGTTCCGCCGGCACGAGGTGCGGCCGGGCGTCACCGGGCTCGCCCAGGTGCGCGGACGCAACGGGCTCGGCTGGGAGGAGAAGTTCGAGCACGACGTCTGGTACGTCGACCACCGCGGCCCGCGGCTGGACGTGACGATCCTGGCGGAGACCGTGCGGACGGTGCTCCGGCGCGAGGGCATCACGGCCGAGGGCGCGGCGACCGCGCCGGAATTCCTGGGCAGCCAGAGCTGGCGGGCCGAGCAGCAGACCTTGGCGTGACTCCCCCGCCGACCCACCCACCGCCCGCCGTCCGGAGGTAACCATGGCCGACCGCATCCTCTTGTCCCCGCCCGACGTGGGGCCGCTGGAGGAGTCGTACCTGATCCAGGCGCTGCGGTCGGGTTGGGTGGCGCCGACGGGCCCTCAGGTCGACGCGTTCGAACGCGCGGTGGCGGAGCGGGCCGGCCGCAGCCACGCGGTAGCGGTCGGCTCCGGCACCGCCGGCCTGCACCTGGCGCTGCTCGCCGCCGGCGCCGGCCCGCGGACCGTGGTCGTGGTGCCCACGCTCACGTTCGTGGCCACCGCCAACGCGGTCGTCTACACCGGCGCCGAGCCGGTTTTCGTGGACTCGGAGCCGGAGACCGGCAACCTGGACCCGGCGCTGCTGGCCGAGACGCTGGACCGGCTGCGGCGCGACGGCGAGCGGGTGGCCGCCGTGCTGCCGGTGGACCTGTTCGGCAGCTGCGCCGACCACACCGCGCTGTCCGCGCTCTGCGACGCGGCAGGCGTGCCGGTGGTGGAGGACGCGGCGGAGGCGCTCGGCGCCGCGCACCGGGGTCGCCCGGCCGGGTCGTTCGGGCGGGCTGCGGTCTTCTCGTTCAACGGCAACAAGATCATCACCACGTCGGGTGGGGGCATGATCGTCACGGACGACGCGGACCTGGCCGACCGCTGCCGCTACCTGTCCACCCAGGCCCGCCAGCCGGTGGCGCACTACGAGCACACCGAGATCGGTTACAACTACCGGTTGAGCAACCTGCTGGCCGCCGTCGGCAACGCCCAGATGCGCCGGCTGACCGGCATGATCGCGCGGCGGCGGCTGCTGCGCGACAGGTACGCGAAACTCTTCGCCACCGTGCCCGGGGTGCGCATCCTCGGCGACGGCGACGCCGGCAGCAACTGCTGGCTGACCGCCGTCGTCGTCGAGCCGGAGCAGGCCGGGTGGACCGCGGCCATGCTCGGCGACCACCTGGCCCGGCGTGACATCGAGACCCGGCCGGTCTGGAAGCCGATGCACCTGCAGCCGGTCTTCGCCGCGGCCCGGGGCACGATCGACGGCACCGCCGAGCGCCTCTTCGCGCACGGGCTGGTGCTGCCCAGCGGCTCCGCGCTGACCGACCCCCAGATCGACCGGCTGATCCGGGTCGTCGAGCAGTTCCTGGACCGGCACTGAGCGCTCAGCGCCGGCGCGGCAGCTTCGTCAGCATGTCCTCGATCGCGTCGACACCCACCCGGCGCGACATCCGCTCCTGGTAGAGCCGACGCGCGCGGGCGCCGGCCTCCGCCCGCTCGGCCGCGGGCATCCGCGCCGCCTCGGCGAACCGCTCGACGAGCGCCCGCCAGTCCTCCGGCGGGCAGGTCAGGCCCACCCGGGCCGCGTCGACGAGGCCGACCACGTCACCCGGCGCGGAGACCACCACCGGTCGGCCGCAGGCCAGGGCGGCCTGCACCTTCGACGGGACGGTGCCGCGCAACGCGGGCAGGTCCCGCAGCGTCACCAGTTGGAAGTCGGCGGCGGCGTAGAGGGCCGCCATCTCCTCGGGAGCCCGCCGGCCGAGGAACCGGACGTTCTCCGCGCCCAGCTCGGCCGCCAGCCTCCGGGCCGGCTCCTCCTCGGTGCCGGAACCGACCAGGACCAGGTCGACGGTGTCCGGCAGCGCCGCCGCGGCCCGTACCGCGGTCTCCACCCGCTGGAACGGTCCCATGTTGCCGGCGAACATGACGGTGCAGCGGCCCCGGTGCCCGAGCGCCGCCCGGGCCGCCGGATCGACGGGCACCGGCCGGAACAGCCGCTCGTCGGTCCAGTTCAGCACCGTCCGTACCCGCGCCGGGTCGGCGCCGCGCTCGATCACGAGCTGGGCCATCGACGGCGAGAGCACGGCGATCCCGTCCGCCGCGCGGTACGTCCGGCGCATGGCGGCGGTCAACGCCCGCTCCAGCAGCCGGCCGCGCCGGCCGGTGGGGGCCATCTCGGAGGCGGTCACCGACTCCGGCCAGATGTCCTGCACGTGCAGCAGCACCGGGGCCCGGCCGGACAGCCGCGGCAGCAGCGTGGCGGCGACCGCCGTGGGTGGCGGGTGGTAGACGTAGACCGCGTCCATCCCGGCCAGCCAGCGCGTCGCCGCCAGCGAGCTGGTGGCCGCGAAGGAGAGGTAGCTGGCGACCCGGCCCACCGCCGAGGTGTCGTGACTCGGATGGACCGGCACCCGGCGGACGGCCACCGCGCCGTGTGTCTCCCGGGTGTTCCAGCGCTGCCGGTAGCCCGGGTAGATCCGGCCGCCGGGATAGTTCGGGTGCGCGGTGAGCACCCGGACCCGGTGCCCCCGCCCGGCCAGCTCGTCGGCCAGCTCGCCGGGGATGAACGCGGGCTCGGGCGGATACCACTGCGAGACGATGCCGATCCTCACGGCGCCCCCACGCCGGCGAGCAGCGCCGGCCGACCCACCGGCTCCGGCCAGGTGTCCGGCGCGTCGGGGTCGAAGACCTCGTTGGTCCAGAAGAGCGTCAGCAGCTCGTCCGAGCCGGTGTTGACGATGTCGTGCGCCCACATGGTCGGCATGTCCACCGCCACCGGGTCGTCGCCGGTCACCGCGAACCGGACGACCTCGTCGTGCCCGACCCGCCGCAGGCCGATCTCGGCCGAGCCGCGCAGCACGCAGAAGCGCTCCACCTTGGCCAGGTGGAAGTGCTCCCCCCGGGTCACGCCTGGGCGGGTGGTGGAGCAGAACGTCTGGCCCCCGCCGCCGTGCGCCTTGACGGCCTCCACCAGTTCGCCGCGGTGGTCGGCGCGCCGGGGCAGCCGGATCGGGTGGTCGGCCGGGAAGCGGTGCGAGCGGTAGGTGTTGAACAGCCGCACCCCGTGCCGGTCGGTGAGCGGGGGGATCTCGCCCCGCCGGTACGTCGACGCGTACGCGGTCAGCCGCTCGGCGAGGTCCCGGACGCCGATCCGCAGCGGCGGCATCGTGCCGTCCCACGGGCTGCCGGGCGGCGCGTCGACGAGCGCGGCGGCGGCGTCGGTGACGTGCACCAGGTCGAGTTCCCGGTCCTGCCGGACCTCGAGCGGGGCGTCGTCGGCGAGCTGCCGGCAGAACGTCGCCACGACCGAGTTGTAGTGCGGCCGGCCGTGCTCGCCGTACAGGTTGGGCAGCCGCAGGTCCACCAGGTCCGGGCGCGCGGCGGCCAGCGTCACGGCGGCCATCGCCTTCGAGTCGCCGTACGGCGTGCCGTTGCCCGCCTGCACCGAGTTGGCGTAGACCACGGTGGCCGGCGGCGCCGCGCACCGGCGGATCGCCCGCACCAGCGCCGCGGCCAGTTCCACATTGCCGGCCGCGACGTCCGCCGGGTCGCCCCGGTTGACGCCGGCGAGGTGCAGCAGCCGGTCGGCGCCGGCCAGCCGCGCGGCGGCGGCGTCCGGGTCGGCCAGGTCGGCGCGGGTCAGCCGGACCGGCGCCGGCCAGCCCAGGGCGCGGGCCAGAACCCGGACGTGCCAGCCGAGGAAGCCGTCGCCGCCGGTGAGCGCCAGCCTCATGCCAGCACCGACTCGCGCAGCGCGAGTTCCGCCCGCACCTCGGGCAGTGAGCGGAGCGCCTCGATGATCTGCGGTACGTCGAGGCGGGGCGCGTTCGCCGAGTTGAAGTCCTGGGTGGCCACGCCGCGCGGCTCCCCCTCGGAGACGTACAGCTCGTAGTTGAGGTCGCGGGCGTCCAGTGGCACCCGGAAGAAGTCGCCGAAGTCGTCGGCCAGGAGCAGTTCCTCGCGGGTGGCCAGCGTCTCGTCCGGCTTCTCGCCGTGCCGCAGCCCGATCAGGTCGAGCTTCACCGGCGCGTCGAAGAGGTGGCAGACCGCCTCGGCCAGGTCGCCGATCGTGCACGCGGCGGCCTTGCGGATGAAGATGTCGCCGGCCCGGGCGTGCTCGAAGGCGTGCTCGACGAGGTCCACCGACTCGTCCAGGGACATCAGGAAGCGGGTCATCCGCGGGTCGGTGACGGTGGGCGCGCGGCCGGCCTTGATCTGCTCGATGAAGAGCGGGATCACCGAGCCGCGCGAGTACATCACGTTGCCGTAGCGCACGCAGCTGATGGTGGTGGCGCTGGACGGGTGGTTGCGGGCGTGTCCCTGGGCCACCTTCTCCATCAGGGCCTTGCTCATCCCCATCGCGTTGACCGGGTAGACGGCCTTGTCCGTGCTGAGCAGCACCACCGTCCGTACCCCGTTGCGCTCCGCGGCCTCGACCACGTTGGCGCTGCCGAGCACGTTGGTCCGCACCGCCTCCAGCGGGAAGAACTCGCAGGAGGGCACCTGCTTCAGGGCGGCGGCGTGGAACACGTAGTCGACGTCCCGGCAGGCCCGCATCAGCGAGGCCAGGTCCCGCACGTCGCCGAGGTGGTAGCGGACCCGCTCGTCGCCGATGGCCTGCCGCATCGCCTCCTGCTTCGCCTCGTCCCGGCTGAAGACCCGGATCTCGCCGACCTCCCGGTCGAGCAGGCGACGGACCATGGTCTGGCCGAAGGAACCGGTGCCACCGGTGATCAGCACACGGCGCCCGGCAGGGAGAACGCTCACGGATACTCCTTGTGGTAGCTCGATCGGGCGGTGCTCGACGGCCACCGGCCCTCCGGGAACAATACGGACAACGATTCGAATAATGGGTGGAAACGCGTCACCTCCGGTGGGCGTGGCCGTCACCGTCCCCGGCGGCCGGAGAAGACCTTGAAGTAGCGCGACCGGATCCGGTACAGCAGCGGGTCGGACATCGACGCCAGCGCCAACCGGTCCACCAGGGGCAGGTCCGGACCGAGCAGCAACCGGACGGTACGGCCCGCGTAGCGGGACTCCTCGGCGCGCCAGAGCTGCTCCAGCAGCCGGCGACTGGTCGCCGGCAGGTCCAGCCGGGAACTCTCCAGCAGCGCCCGGTACGCCTGGTGCCGCCGCCGGGTCGACTCGTTCATCTTCGCGAACGGCTCGGCCCGCTGGTGCGAGTTGCCCTCGTGCAACCGGTAGTGCAGCACCACGTGCGGCAGCTCGACGACCCGGCTGGCGAGCGCCTCGGCCGCGTGCCCCAGCCAGATGTCCTCCTTGGCCAGGCTCTCGTCGATGGGGAACACCAGGTCGGCGAGCGGACGCGTCATGGTGATGCTTCCCCCGGACCGGCTTGCCGCGCCGCCGCGCGGCAGCAGCATGCCGTCCCACCGCGGGTTTGCCGAGAACGTGCGCAGCTTGAAGAAGGCCACCGCCGGCTCGGTCTCCGGCACCCCGACGAACGCCTCCACCCGGTGCCGCAGCGAGTCGACCGGCACCACGTCGTCGCCGGCGAGCAGCACCACCACCTGCCCGGTCGCGGCGGCGTAGGCGCGGTTCAGGGCCCGGACGGTGCCACCGTGGTCGCCGTGCCCCACCAGCCGGATCCGCGGGTCGGCCTCGGTCGCGGCGCACACCAGCTCCCGCGTCCGGTCAATTGAGCCGTCGTCTACGAACAGCAGTTCCCAGTCCCGGTGGGACTGCGCGCGAACGCTGTCGATCATCTCCTCGATGTGCCGTTCCTCGTTGTGGACCGGCGAGAGAACCGAGATCTTCATGTCATCCTCCGAAAGTGACGCGCCGGCGCTCAGCCGACGCCCGTGGGCACGCCGGCCGGCCGCGCCACGGCCGTGCCCGCGCCACGGGTACGGGCGGTCACCGCGTAGCGCGCGGCGAGCCAGCAGATCAGGTAGCAGAGCGCCGAGGAGAGCCCGAACGCCCACACCGCCGTCCGGTCCGAGCAGCCCGTCAGGGCGGCCACCGCCACCGCGGCGGAGACCACCACGACGCGCCCGGCGTCCCAGGCGAACTGCATCCCCTGGCGCTCCAGGACGATGAGCGTCTGCGACAGCGGCGCGGCGACGAACTGGGTGGCCATGCTCAGCGCCAACGCCTGGGCGTAGCTGCCGCTGGTGCCCCACCGCTCACCGAAGACCAGCGCGAACGCCTGCGGCCCGGTGAGCAGCACCGCGAGGCCACCGAGCACGGCGGCCAGGCCCAGGCTGCGGCTGCCGCGTCGGAAAATCCGCCGCGCCCGCTCCGGGTCGTCGCGGGCCGAGCGCGAGAACTCGGCCAGGTACACCTGCGCCACGGCCGCCCCGATCAGCGCCGCGGGCACCGCGAGCACCCGCTGGGTCAGCCCCAGCCAGCCGGCCACCTCGGTCCCGTACCAGTAGGCGATCAGCAGCACCGGCAACTGGCCGCCGAGGATGTTCAGCAGCCCGGACGGGGCCAGCAGCAGCGGGAACCGCCGGTAGGCCACCGCGCACCGCCGCAGCCGGGCCGGCGCCAGGCCGGCGCGGCCGTCGGCCCCGCCCAACCCCAACGTGCGGGCCAGGCTGACCGCCGCCACCGCCTGTCCCGCGCCGTAGCCCATGATCATGCCGCCCGACGTGGCGCCGGCCGCCCCGGCGGCCACCTGGACCGTCACCATCGCCGACGCCTGGTAGAGGTTCCGCCGGCCGATCGACGCGTACCGCCGGTTGCGCGCGGCGAACTGGCTGAACACCACCACGGCGGCGCCCAGCGCGGCGATCCAGGGCACCGCCCACAGCCAGGGCCGCAGGCCCGGCTCGTGGAACGACTCCGCGATCCACCCGCCGGACAGGGCCACCACCGCGGTGCCCAGCACCGCCGTGCCCGCGGCGGCGAGCAGGCCGAGGAAGACCAACGAGTACGCGTCGGACTCGGCGCGCGGCAGCGGCACCGCCAACTCGAAGCGCAGCGCCGCCACCGTGCTCACCGTCGCCGCCAACGTGGAGACGATGGTGAACATGCCGAACGCGGCCGGGTCGTAGAGCCGGGACAGCAGCGGGGCCGCCGCCAACGCCAGCACCTGCCCGCAGAACGTGCCGAAGACGATGCTCAGCAACCCCCGGCTGCTGACCGTCAGCCGGGCCCGCAGCGCGCTGGGCAGCACGTCGCCTCCCCGATCGTCCGTACCGCCGCCGGCCGCCCGGTCACCTCCCGGTCCCGGCCGCCGAGGCGCCGACCGCCGCCCCGACCGGCCGGGCGGGGACCTGGCCGTGCCGGGCGTCGGGCGGGCTGAACACCACGGGCGTGGACCGGGGCCGGGCCTCGACGACCGGCGCCGCCGCCCGCGCCCGGACCCGGTTCCACCGGGCGCCCCACCACCAGAGCCCGAGATAGGCGACCAGGCCCAGGTTCAGCAGCGCGTCCGGCCCGGCCACCGCCCAGGTCCCGACGGTGGCGGTGACGCCCGCGTACCCGAGGAGTTCGAGCGTGTTGTAGCTGGGCCGCCGCAACGCCTGGAACGTCAGCATCTGGAGCCCGAAGCCGAGGGCCGCGGCGAACGCCAGCACCCCGAGGGTGCCGAAGTTGTAGTGCACCGACCCCCACAGCGACGGCGGCGAGGTGCCCATCGTCGAGACGTAGAGCGTCGCGAAGATCTCGTTCGCCAGCGTGCTCCCCCGGTTGCCGGGCAGGACCCCCAGCAGGCTCTGCAGCCAGTCCGCGCCGTTCTGCACCGGCAGCGGGTGGGTGTAGCGGAAGCCGGCCAGGCCGGAGAGCTGGTTGTCGTTGAAGAACCGCCGGTACAGGTCGCCGGTGACGGCGGCCAGCTGACTGTCCGAGCCGCGGGTGCCGCGACCCAGCGCGTACGTGGCCAGCAGCGCGAACGGGATCCCCATGGCCGGCAGCAGCAGCGCCCAGCGGGACATCCGGCGCCGGTTGACCAGCAGGACGTAGACCGCCAGCGTGATCAGGAAGAGGAAGAAGGCCCCGCGCTGGCCGTTGCCGAGCAGGCCGAAGACCGCGACCCCGGCGAGCGCCACGCCGGCCAGTCGGGCGCGCAGCCCGGAGCGGGTGAACACCCAGGTGAGGATCACGACGACCAGGCCGGGGAAGATGACGTTCTTGAACTGGTTGGCGTAGCCCGGGAAGAGATAGGTGTCGCCGGCGTACGAGTCGAGTCGCAGCGTCGCCATGTCCTTGGGGTCGCCGGCCAGTTGACCCCGCAGGCCCTCCAGGAACGCGCTGTAGCCGACCGCCTGGAAGTAGAGCAGCACCAGGGCCAGCGCGACCACGGCGGGCAGCACGATCCGCCAGGTCGGGCGGAGCACCTCCACCCGGTACGCCCGCCGCGCCGGCCGGTCCGCGCGCGGCTGCCCGCCCTGGGTGCGCAGCGCGAGGTAGGTGACGCCGCTGGCCACCATGTAGACCATCACCGCGGCGGTGATCAGTTGCAGGTAGGTGACGTCCACCGGAGAGCTGGCGTCGACCAGCTTCGCGGTGCCGAACACCATCAGGAGCTGGGTGCAGACGAACAGCCCGTCCGGGGTCAGCAGGCCGTAGTGCCGGACCGCGACCAGGTAGTGCACCACGGCCATGAGCAGCGCGGGAATGGTTATCCACATCATTCGGGTGCGGTCCGTTTCTTCAGCCGAGCGCGGCGCCCCGGGGGGCGAGGCGCGGTCCGACGAGGTCGTGGGGACGGCGACGCGGTGAGGCGCCCGGTCGCGGCGTTCACAGCGCGCCCGCGGGCCGGACGTGCGCGGCGACGTACTGGTCCAGGGGCTCCCGGAGCCAGGTGGTGACCTCCGGGCTGAGATGATGCCTGTCGATGTAGACCAGGATGTCGCCGATGATCGCCGGGCAGATCCGCGGACCGCAGATGTGGTCGTTCAGGTCCAGGTACCGGCCGCCCCGGCGCTGGACCAGCGCCGCCTCGGCCCGGGTGAACGGCAGGTTGATCCCGGTGGAGCGCTGGACCGCGCAGGCGGTCGCGTCGGACAGGTGCGCGGACAGGCAGACCGGCACGTCCCCGTCGGCGTACGGGGTGTCGGCAAGCACCGTCACGTTGCGCACCGGGCCGAGCCGGTCGAACATCACGTTCATCCCGGCCCACCACTTGTCGTCCGGCACCCGGTCGCGGCCGGTGGCGTTGGTGCCGTTGGCCACCAGCACCAGCGCCGGCTTCTCGGCCACGATCCGCGCGATCGCCCGGTGCCGCCACTGCGTGCACTCCCAGTAGTCGCGCAGGAAGAACGAGGTGTACTTGGTGACCTCGGCGGTCGGGCACCCGGACTTGGTCAGCGACACCAGCCGCAGGCCGCGCGCCTCCGCGATGGCTCGCAGCGGCGGGAACCACTGGGCCGCGTGCGAGTCGCCGAACAGCACGACGGTCTGCGCCGCGTCCGGCTTGCCGTAGACGCAGTCGTGCACCTCCACGTCCCGGAAGCCGCTGTGGCAGCCGTCGCGGAAGACCACCGGGAAGTCGTCGCCCGCCCGGCGCAGCGGCGGGCGCAGGTTGTCCGGCACGTACGTGGTCCAGCGGTCCGGCTCGGCGCCCGTCTGCGCGCCGGCCAGGGCGACGGTCTGCGCGGGGCGGTCCAGGTGCAGCGCGGGCGGCACCGCGAGCAGCAACGCCAGGCCGGCCGCGCCGACGGTCGCCGCCGCACCGAAACCGACGGTACGGCGGGGCCGGCGGGACAGCCACGCCTGGTGGCGCAGCGGCTGTTCGACGAAGAGGTAGGTGAGCCAGGCGGCCAGCACGGTCGCCGCGAGCACGCCCAGCCGGGCGGCCCAGGACAGGGGACCGTCGTGCGCGGCCTCGGCCAGCACCAGGAACGGCCAGTGCCACAGGTAGATCGAGTAGGACAGCGCGCCCAGCAGGGTGAGCCCGCGCCAGCCCAGCACCGCCTGCAACGGGCCCCGGCCGACGCAGCCCGACGCGATCAGCGCCACCGCGCCGCCGACCGGCACGGCGGCGGCCCAGCCGGGGAAGTCGAGGCGCCCGGCGAGCAGCGAGGGCGTCACCAGGACGACGGCCAGGCCGAGCAGCCCGACCACCTGGCCGGCCGGGCGGCCGGCGGCCCGGGCGCCGCCGCCGAGGGTGAGGGCGACCAGCCCGCCGGCCGCGAGTTCCCAGGCCCGGGTGGGCAGCCCGAAGAACGCCCACGGCTGGGCGTCGACGGTCACCACGACGCAGAGCGCGAACGACCCGACCGCCACCGCGCCGACGGCGATCCGGCCGGCCGTGCGGGCGTCGGTGAGCCGCCGCAGCAGCAGCGTGGCGCCGATCAGGAGCGCGGGCCAGACCAAGTAGAACTGCTCCTCCACGGCCAACGACCAGTACTGCTGGTAGGGCGACGCCGCCAGGTGGCCCTGGAGGTAGTCGGTGTTGCGGACCGCGAACCAGTAGTTGGACAGGTAGGAGAGCGTGGCCAGCACGTCCCGGCGCAGGTCGAGCAGGGACAGCGGCGGCAGGACGAGGCGGGCCAGCGCGAAGGTCGCGACCGCGACCAGCGCCGCGGCCGGCAGCAGGCGCCGGATCCGGCGGGCGTAGAAGGTGGCGAGCGAGATCCGACCGGTCTGGACCAGCTCCCGGGTGAGCAACCCGGTGATGAGGTAGCCGGAGATCACGAAGAAGACGTCGACCCCGACGAAGCCGCCGGCGAAACCCGGCATGCCGACGTGGTAGAGCACCACCATGGTGACCGCGAGGCCGCGCATGCCTTCGATGTCGGGCCGGAAAGAGCCCGATCGGGGCTGCCTCACCTGCACGTCGACCTCCTGACGGGCGCGTGGACCGCCCACTTCGGGCATGAGGTTAGAGCTAGTTCGAGACGTTCGTCCCGCGATTGGTAATTTTCTCCGGTGACTACGCCTCGCCGGGACGCCGGATGCCGGCCCAGGCGTGGTGGCGGCGGACCGTGGAGAGGACGAAGTCGACCACCCGGCGGGAGGTGTCCGGCACCCGGTAGTCGGCGGGACACGGCACCCCCGCCTCACCCACCTGGTCGACCGCCACCCGGACCGCCTCCACCACGCCTCGCGGGTCGAGGCCGGTCATGATGATGCCGCCGGCGTCCAACGCCTCCGGACGCTCGATCGACTCGCGCAGCGTGACGGCCGGGAAGCCGAGGATCGCCGCCTCCTCGCTGATCGTGCCGCTGTCCGACAGCGTGCACCGGGCGGCGGTCTGCAGGCGTACGTAGTCGAACAGGCCGAACGGCTCGTGGAAGGCGATGCCCTCCAACGCGGAGTCGGCGACGGTGAGCGCCTCCAGGGCCTTGCGGGTGCGGGGGTGGGTGGACACCAGCAGCGGCAGGCCCCACTCGTCCCGGACCGCGCGCAGGCAGTCGAGCAGGCGGTGCAGCCGTTCCGGCCGGTCCACGTTCTCCTCGCGGTGGGCGCTCACCACGAAATAGCCGCCCGGGGACAGCTCCAACTGGTCGAGCACGGTGGAGCGGGCGATGTCGGCCCGGTAGTGCTCCAGCACCTCCCGCATCGGCGAGCCGATGTGCAGGATCCGCCGCGCGTGCAGCCCCTCGGCCAGCAGGTTGCGCCGGGCGTGCTCGGTGTAGACCAGGTTGAAGTCGGCCACGTGGTCCACCAGCCGCCGGTTGGTCTCCTCCGGCACGTTCAGGTCGAAGCAGCGGTTGCCCGCCTCCAGGTGGTAGACCGGCACCCGCATCCGCCGGGCCATCAACGCGGCGATGCAGCTGTTGGTGTCGCCGAGCACCAGCAGCGCGTCCGGCCGGTACGCCGTGATCGCCTCCTCCACCCCGACCAGGACGCCACCGAGCACCCGGCCCAGCGAGGCGGTGTCGACGCCGAGGAACCGGTCCGGCTGGCGCAGCCGCAGCTCGTCGAAGAAGACGTCGGACAGGGCCGGGTCCCAGTTCTGCCCGGTGTGCACCAGCACGTGGTCCACGGTCCGGTCCAGCCGGTCCATCACCCGGGACAACCGGATGATCTCCGGCCGGGTGCCGACCACCGTCATGACGCGGGTCATGGCCCGTCCTCTCGCATCTCCGCCGGCGTCGGGACGCCGGCGCGCCGCCGCGCCCGAACGCGCCACGGGATCTCCCCAGGAGCAACGAGACGGCCTTACGGGAGGTTGTGCCGGCACGCCCATCCGGCACTCGACGCGCGGGCGGGCCGGCGATGTGGTGAGCTGTACCCGTGGCGGGTTACGTGTTCGGGCTGGTGCTGCACCCCACCCGGGACGTGGCCGAGGTGGTCGGGATCATCGCGGACTGGGCCGGCCGGCACGGCAAGACCCTCGCCGTACGCGAGGAGGACCGGCACCGGGTGCCGGCCTCGGTGGAGGCGGTGCCGGGCGGCGAGCTGGCCGCCCGCTGCGACGCGCTGATCAGCATCGGCGGGGACGGCACCATGCTCGGCGCGCTGCGGATGGCGGTGCGGGACCCGAAACCCGTGCTCGGGGTGCACCTGGGCCGGGTGGGCTTCCTGGTCGAGGTGCAGCCGCCGGACCTGCCCCGGGCGTTGGAGCGGCTGGTGGCGCACGACTTCACCGTCGAGTCGCACGCCTGTCTGGCCTGCGACGTGTGCGGCGACGACGTGGTGGCGTTCAACGACATCGCGCTGGTCCGCCAACCCGGGGCCGGCTTCGTCACCGCCACCCTGGCCGTGGACGGCCAGCAGTACGGCTACTACCGGTGCGACGCGCTGGTGGTGAGCACGCCGACCGGCTCCACCGCGTACAGCTACGCCGCCGGCGGCCCGCTGATCTCGCCGGCGACGGAGGCGCTCGTGGTGACGCCGTCGGCCCCGATGGCCGGGATCTCCCGCTCGGTGCTGCTCTCCCCGCACGAGAGCGTGCACCTGGAGCTGCGCCCGGACTCGGCGCCGGTGGCGGTGGAGATGGACGGGCTGTTGATCCGGGAGGCGGCGACAGGTGGTTCGGTGCACGTGCGCTACGTCCGCGACGCCGGCCAGGTGGTCCGCCTCGACCCGCGCCGCTACCAGGAACGCAACCAGCTCAAGCTGAGCCTGCTGGACCTGCCGCTGCTGCCCGACCAGCTCCGCGAGCTGCTGCCGGACGGGTTGCGGGAGCAGCTCAACCGCCGTGAGCTGCCCCCGCCCCGGTGACGCGTCAGCCGCCGAGCACGCCGTCGACCAGCGACTTGGCCTCCTCCTGGATCCGGGCCAGGTGCTCCGGACCCTGGAACGACTCGGCGTAGATCTTGTAGACGTCCTCGGTGCCGGACGGGCGGGCGGCGAACCAGCCCGACTCGGTGGTCACCTTCAGCCCGCCGATCGCGGCGCCGTTGCCCGGCGCGCTGGTCAGCACCGCGGTGATCGGCTCGCCGGCCAACTCGGTCGCGCTCACCTGCTCCGGCGACAGCTTCGCCAGCACCGCCTTCTCCTCCCGCCCGGCCGGCGCGTCGATCCGCGCGTAGGCGGGCGCGCCGAACTTCTCGGCCAGCTCGGCCCAGTGCTCGCTCGGCGTCCGCCCGGTGGTGGCGATGATCTCGGCGGCGAGCAGGCAGAGCAGGATGCCGTCCTTGTCGGTGGTCCAGGTGCTGCCGTCGCGGCGCAGGAAGGACGCGCCGGCGCTCTCCTCGCCGCCGAAGCCCACCGAGCCGTCGAGCAGGCCGGGCACGAACCACTTGAACCCCACCGGCACCTCCAGCAGGGTCCGGCCCAGGTCGGCCGCGACGCGGTCGATCATCGAGGAGGAGACGAGCGTCTTGCCCACCGCCGCGGCCGGGCTCCACCGGTCCCGGGTACGGAACAGGTGGCCGATCGCCACCGCCAGGTAGTGGTTGGGGTTCATCAGCCCGCCGTCGGGGGTGACGATGCCGTGCCGGTCGGCGTCGGCGTCGTTGCCGGTGGAGACCTGGAACCTGTCGCGGGCGGCGATCAGCGAGGCCATCGCGTTCGGCGAGGAGCAGTCCATCCGGATCTTGCCGTCGCCGTCGAGGGTCATGAACCGCCAGGTCGGGTCCACCTCCGGGTTGATCACCGTGAGGTCGAGGCGGTGCCGCTCGGCGATCTCCCCCCAGTACGCCACGCTCGCCCCGCCCATCGGGTCGGCGCCGATGCGCACCCCGGCGTCCCGGATCGCGTCGATGTCCAGCGCGGCGGGCAGGTCGTCGACGTAGCGGGCGAGGAAGTCGTACTCCCCGGTGGTGTCCGCGGCGCGCGCCCGCGCGTACGGTATGCGCTTCACCTCCTTGAGCCCGGCAGCGAGGATGGCGTTCGCGCGGTCCTGGATCCACTTCGTGACGTCGGTGTCGGCGGGCCCGCCGTTGGTGGGGTTGTACTTGAACCCGCCGTCCGACGGCGGGTTGTGCGACGGGGTGATCACGACGCCGTCGGCGAGCCCGGAGGTGCGGCCCCGGTTGTGGGTGAGGATGGCGTGCGAGGCCGCCGGGGTGGGGGTGTAGCCGTCGCGGCTGTCGCGCAGCACGGTGACGCCGTTGGCGGCGAGCACCTCCAGCGCGTCGGCCTCGGCCGGCGCGGAGAGCGCGTGGGTGTCCCGGGCCAGGAACAGCGGCCCGTCCACCCCCCGCTCCCGCCGGTAGTCGCAGAGCGCCTGGGTCACCGCGAGGATGTGGTCGGAGTTGAACGCGTTGCGCAGGCTCGACCCGCGGTGCCCGGAGGTGCCGAAGGAGACCTGCTGCGCCGGGTCGCTCGGGTCCGGGTGCTCGGCGTAGTAGGCGGTGACCAGCCGGGGCACGTCGACCAGGTCGGCGGGCTCGGCGGGCTGCCCGGCACGGGGGTGGGCCACTGCGGGATCCTCCTCGGAAGTGGGGTGGGCCGGTCAGGGCTCGACGCGCTGACCCTTGCCGATGACGACGATGCCGTTGTCGGACACGGTGTAGCGCTGGCGGTCCTTCTCCAGGTCGACGCCGATCTCGGCGCCCTCCGGAACGTAGACGTTCTTGTCCAGGATGGCCCGCCGGACGACCGCGTGCCGGCCGATCTCGACACCCTCCATCAGCACCGCGCCGTCGACGTGCGCCCAGGAGTGCACCTTGACCTTGGGCGAGACGATCGAGTTCTCCACCAGCGAGCCGGAGATCACCGCCCCGGGCGAGACCATCGAGCCGACCGCCCGTCCCACCCGCTCGCCCCACTGGTGGACGAACTTGGCCGGCGGGTACGGCGGCTGGTCGGTGTAGATCGGCCAGTCGAAGTTGTAGAGGTTGAACACCGGGTGCACGTTGATCAGATCCATGTGCGCGTCGTAGAACGAGTCGAGCGTCCCCACGTCGCGCCAGTAGCCGCGGTCGCGGTCGGTGCTGCCCGGCACGTCGTTGTCCTTGAAGTCGTAGACGTTCGCCTCGCCGCGCTCGACCAGCATCGGGATGATGCTGCCGCCCATGTCGTGCTTGCTGGTCTTGTCCTCCGCGTCGCGCTCGACCGCCTCGCAGAGCGCCCGGGTGCTGAACACGTAGTTGCCCATCGAGGCGTAGATCTCGCCGGGCGAGTCGGGCAGACCCACCGCGTCGGTGGGCTTCTCCCGGAACGCGCGGATCCGCTTGCCGTCCTCGCCGACCTCGATCACGCCGAACTGGTCGGCCATCGACAGCGGCTGGCGGATGCCGGCCACGGTCACCCCCGCGCCGGAGGCGATGTGGTCCTCCACCATCTGCCGGGGGTCCATCCGGTAGATGTGGTCCGCGCCGAAGACGATCACGTGGTCCGGCTGCTCGTCGTTGATCAGGTTGAAGCTCTGGTAGATCGCGTCGGCCGAGCCGGCGAACCACCACGGGCCGCGACGCTGCTGCGCCGGCACCGGCGTGACGTAGTTGCCGAGCAGCGTCGACATCCGCCAGGTCTTGGTGATGTGACGGTCCAGCGAGTGGGACTTGTACTGGGTCAGCACGACGATCTTGAGAAAGCCGGCGTTCGCCAGGTTGGAGAGGACGAAGTCGACCATGCGGTACATCCCGCCGAAGGGGACGGCCGGCTTCGCCCGGTCGGTGGTCAGGGGCATGAGGCGCTTGCCCTCCCCGCCGGCCAGGACGATCGCGAGCACCTTGGCAGCCATGGTCAGACGCTATCCACCCCGACGCGACTTCACCACTCGGACGGCACACTTGCGCGCCCGGTGCGATCCGGCGCTCTGCACTAGGGTGCGGGCATGGCACCGTTGCGCGTCGACCTGCTCACCCGTGAATACCCGCCGGAGGTCTACGGCGGCGCCGGGGTGCACGTGGAATACCTGGCCCGGGAGCTGCGCCGGCTCGCCGAGGTGCGGGTGCACTGCTTCGGCGCGCCGCGCGACTCCCCGGGCGTCACCGCGTACCCCGAACCGGCCGGGCTGGCCGGCGCGAACCCCGCGCTGCGGGTGATGGGCGTCGACCTGGAGATGGCCGCCGGCACCGCCGGCACCGACGTGGTGCACAGCCACACCTGGTACGCGAACCTGGCCGGGCACACCGCGAAGCTGCTGCACGGGGTGCCGCACGTGGTGAGCGCGCACAGCCTGGAGCCGCTGCGCCCGTGGAAGGCCGAGCAGCTCGGCGGCGGCTACGCGCTCTCCTCCTGGTGCGAGCGGACCGCGTTCGAGGCCGCCGACGCGATCATCGCGGTGAGCGCGGGCATGCGCCGCGACGTGCTCACCGCCTACCCGCAGGTGAACCCGGACCGGGTCCGGGTGGTCTACAACGGCATCGACACCGCGCAGTACGCCCCGGACCCGGGCACCGACGTGCTCGACCGGCTCGGCATCGACCCGGCCCGCCCCAGCGTGGTCTACGTCGGGCGGATCACCCGGCAGAAGGGCCTGCCCTACCTGCTGCGGGCGGCCCGGGAGCTGCCCGCCGACACCCAGCTGGTGCTGCTGGCCGGCGCGCCGGACACCCCGGAGATCGGCGCGGAGGTCGAGGAGTTGGCCGCGGAGCTGCGGGCGACGCGCTCCGGCGTGGTCTGGGTGGCGGCGATGCTGCCCAAGCACGAGGTGATCCAGGTGCTCACCCACGCCACGATCTTCGTCTGCCCCTCCGTCTACGAGCCGATGGGCATCGTCAACCTGGAGGCGATGGCCTGCGAGACCGCGGTGGTGGCCACCGCCACCGGCGGCATCCCCGAGGTGGTCGCCGACGGCGAGACCGGGCTGCTGGTGCCGATCGAGCAGGCCGGCGACGGCTCCGGCACGCCGCTGGACCCGGAGCGTTTCGTGGCCGACCTGGCCGCCCGGATGAACGAGCTGCTGGCCGACCCGGCGCGGATCGCCGCGTTCGGCGCGGCCGGCCGCCGGCGCGCGGTGGAGCACTTCTCCTGGACCGCCATCGCCGACCAGACGCTCGCCGTCTACGACTCGGTGAAAGGCGGGGCCCCCGCTTAACGCCTCCGGTAGAGGCGGGGCCCCCTTTTAACAGGTGTCGCCCGCCCAGCGCGGTGGATAGGGTCCCCGGATGCCCGATGCGATCTTCGCCCATCCGCGCCTCGCGCCGGTCTACGACACCTTCGACGACGACCGCGACGACCTGGCCGCCTACCTCGCGATCGCCGGCGAGCTGGGCGCGCGCACGGTGCTCGACGTGGGCTGCGGGACCGGATCGCTGGCGGTCCTGCTCGCCCGGCACGGTCACACCGTCGTCGGCGTCGACCCGGCCGAGGCGTCCCTCGACGTCGCGCGGGCCAAGCACGCGGCGCGGGCCAAGGAGGCGGCAACGGCCGCGGACGGGGCCGTCGAGGTCCACTGGCTCCACGGCGACGCCACGACGCTCCCGGCGCTCGACGCCGACCTGGCCACCATGACCGGGAACGTCGCGCAGGTCTTCCTGACCGACACCGACTGGGCCCGGACGCTCCAGGGCATCCGCGCCGCGCTCCGCCCGGGCGGCCACCTCGTCTTCGAGACCCGACGCCCCGAACACCGCGCCTGGGAGGAGTGGGCGGCGGACACCGGCCCGGTCACCCGGGACGTGCCGGGCGTCGGACGAGTGGAGCGGCGGTCCCGGGTCACCGCGATCGACCTGCCACTGGTCTCCTTCCGCTTCACCTACCGGTTCCTCGCCGACGGGGCGGTGGTCACGTCGGACTCGACGCTGCGGTTCCGCGAGCGCGACGAGGTCGAGTCGAGCCTGACCGCGAACGGCTACCGGGTGCTCGACGTACGGCAGGCGCCCGACCGCCCCGGCCGGGAGTTCGTGTTCGTCGCGCAGCGGACGAGCTAGGCGCGGAGGTCGGAGCGCTGCGAGCAGCACCGCGCGAACGCACCGCTCGGTGGAACGCCATAGGTGCCTCGGCCGCCGTGTGACACCCACAGCGTTCCACCCGTCACGACTCTCGTGGGGCGGCCGGCGGATCTTGGCGGGGACGAGCAGGGGCTGGCGCGTGGGCGCGATCCGGTGCATCGCAGGGCGCTGCCGAGCGCGAGAGGATCTCGCGCAGTAGGTTGGGCGGGTGACTGGACGGTTCCCGATCGAAGACGTCTCCCCCGTCGTCGCCTGCGGTCGCTACCCGGCCAAGGCGGTGGTCGGCGAGGTCGTACCGGTGTCGGCCCGGGCCTACCGCGAGGGCCACGACGCGCTCGGCTGCAACGTGGTCTGGCTCGGCCCGGACGGCGCGGCCCGCCCGTTCACCCGGATGCGCCCCGGCGAGCCGGGGCAGGACCGCTGGCACGCCACCATCACCCCGGACGTGGTAGGCGAGTGGCGGTTCACCGTCGAGGCGTTCCAGGACCCCTACCTCACCTGGCAGAACGCGGTGACCAAAAAGCTCGCCGCGGGCCAGGGCCCGGCCGAGCTGGCCAACGACCTGGCCGAGGGCGCGCGGGTGCTGACCGCCGCGCTCGACCTGGTGCCGAAGGCCGACCGCGATCGGGTACGCGAGGCCGCGCGCGCGCTGACCGACGACGCCGAGAGCCTGCCGCGTCGGGTCAGCGCGGCGCTCGACCTGGCTGACCTGCTCTGGGAGCACCCGGTGCGTGAGCTGGTCACCACCGGCGACGAGCGCGTCCTGTGGGTGGACCGGCCCCGCGCGCTCTTCTCCGCCTGGTACGAGTTCTTCCCCCGCTCCGAGGGCGCGATCCCGGCCACCGTCGACGCGCCGGCCCGCTCCGGCACGTTCGTCACCGCGCTGGACCGCCTGCCCGGCGTCGCCGCGATGGGCTTCGACGTGCTCTACCTGCCGCCGATCCACCCGATCGGCCGGGTGAACCGCAAGGGCCGCAACAACTCGCTCACCGCCGGGCCGGACGACGTCGGCTCGCCGTGGGCGATCGGCGCGGACGAGGGCGGCCACGACGCCATCCACCCCGACCTGGGTACGCCGGCGGACTTCCGCGACTTCGTCGCCGCCGCCGCCGAGCAGGGCCTGGAGGTGGCGATGGACCTGGCGTTGCAGTGCGCGCCGGACCACCCATGGGTGACCGAGCACCCGGAGTGGTTCACCACCCGGGCCGACGGCAGCATCGCGTACGCGGAGAACCCGCCGAAGAAATACCAGGACATCTATCCGCTGAACTTCGACAACGACCCGGAGGGCATCCGCGCCGAGGTGCTGCGGGTGGTCCTGCACTGGGTCGGCGAGGGCGTGAAGATCTTCCGGGTCGACAACCCGCACACCAAGCCGTTCGACTTCTGGCACTGGCTGATCGCCGAGGTGAAGAGCGTCGATCCGGACGTGCTGTTCCTCGCCGAGGCGTTCACCCGCCCGGCGATCATGCACGGGCTCGGCAAGATCGGCTTCACCCAGTCGTACACCTATTTCACCTGGCGCACGACGGCGGCCGAGATGCGGGAGTACTGCGAGGAGCTGGTCGCCTCCGCCGACTGGATGCGCCCGAACTTCTGGCCCAACACGCCGGACATCCTGCACTCGTCGTTGCAGCACGGCGGGCCGCCGATGTTCAAGATCCGGGCGGTGCTGGCCGCGCTGCTCTCCCCCTCCTGGGGCATGTACGCGGGCTTCGAGCTGTTCGAGCACGTCGCCCGCCCCGGCGCCGAGGAGTACCTGGACAACGAGAAGTACGAGCTGCGCCCCCGCGACTGGGACGCCGCGCTGGCGCGCGGGCGGTCGCTGGCGCCGTTCGTCACCACGCTCAACCGGGTCCGCCACGACAACCCGGCCCTGCACCAGTTGCGCAACCTGCGCTTCCACGACATCGACAACCCGGCGCTGCTGTGCTGGTCGAAGCACGACCCGCAGACCGGCAACACGGTGATCGTGGTTTGCTCGTTCGACTCCCGCACCGTCCAGTGGGGCAACACCACGCTGGACATGCCGGCGCTCGGCTTCGACTGGCACGAGCGGTTCACCGTGCGCGACGAGCTGACCGGCACGGAGTACGACTGGGGGCAGCGCAACGCGGTGCGCCTCGACCCGTACCTGCAACCGGCGCACGTGCTCACGGTGCGCCGACCGGCGCCGCCCGCCGCCGACGAGCCGGCCCACCCGGCCGCGCCCGACCTGACCGTCGAGGACGTACCCGCCGAGCTGTCCGGCGGCACCGCACCGACCGCACCGGCCGAGAAGGACGACGCACGATGGACCAGTTGATCGCCGGTGAGGCGTACGACCCGCACGCCGTGCTCGGCGCGCACCCGGCCGGCGGGAGCACCACGATCCGCACGCTGCGCCGGGGCGCCGGCGAGGTGACGCTGCTGGTCGACGGCGAGCGGCACCCGATGAAGCGGGTGCACGACGCCGGCGTGTTCGAGGCGGTGCTCCCCGGCGAGGTGACCGACTACCGGGTCGAGGTGGACGGCGCGACGCTCGACGACCCGTACCGTTATCCGCCCACGCTCGGCGAGCTGGACCTGCACCTGATCGGCGAGGGCCGGCACGAGCGGCTCTGGGCCGCGCTCGGCGCGCGGGTCTTCGACGAGGGCGTGGCGTTCACCGTGTGGGCGCCCAACGCGCGCGCCGTGCGGCTGGTCGGCGACGCCACCGGCTGGGGGCCGGACGACGGCTGGCCGATGCGCTCGCTCGGCTCCAGCGGGGTGTGGGAGATCTTCGTGCCCGGCGCGCCGGCCGGCAGCCGCTACAAGTACCGCATCCTCGGCGCCGACGGGGGGTGGCGGGACAAGGCCGACCCGATGGCCACCCGCACCGAGGTGCCGCCGGCCACCGCGTCGGTGGTGCACGACTCCCGGTACGAGTGGGGCGACGCGGGCTGGCTGGAGCGCCGGGCGACGCGGCGGCCGCACGAGGAGCCGATGAGCGTCTACGAGGTGCACCTGGGTTCGTGGCGCCCCGGCCTCGGCTATCGCGAGCTGGCCGAGCAGTTGACCGCGTACGTCACCGAGATGGGCTTCACCCACGTGGAGCTCCTGCCGGTGATGGAGCACCCGTACGGCGGCTCGTGGGGCTACCAGGTCACCGGCTACTACGCGCCCACCGCGCGGTTCGGGGATCCGGACGACTTCCGCCACCTGGTCGACCGGCTGCACGCCGCCGGCATCGGAGTGATCCTCGACTGGGTGCCGGCGCACTTCCCCAAGGACGAGTGGGCGCTGGCCCGCTTCGACGGCACCCCGCTCTACGAGCACCCAGACCCGCGTCGCGGCGAGCACCCCGACTGGGGCACGTACGTCTTCGACTTCGGCCGCAACGAGGTGCGCAACTTCCTGGTCGCCAACGCGCTCTACTGGCTCGACGAGTTCCACGTCGACGGGCTGCGGGTCGACGCGGTCGCCTCGATGCTCTACCTCGACTACTCCCGCGACGACGGGCAGTGGGCCCCGAACGTGCACGGCGGCCGGGAGAACCTGGAGGCCATCGCGCTGCTCCAGGAGGTCAACGCCACCGTCTACCGGCACCACCCGGGCGTGCTCATGGTCGCCGAGGAGTCCACCGCCTGGCCGGGTGTCACCCGGCCGACCTCCGACGGCGGGCTCGGCTTCGGGTTCAAGTGGAACATGGGCTGGATGCACGACACCCTGCTCTACACCTCGAAGGACCCGATCTACCGCCAGCACCACCACCACCAGCTCACGTTCTCCCTGGCGTACGCCTGGAGCGAGAACTACGTGCTGCCGATCAGCCACGACGAGGTGGTGCACGGCAAGGGCTCCCTCGCCGGCAAGATGCCCGGCGACACCTGGCAGCGGCTGGCGACGGTGCGGGCGCTGCTGGCGTACATGTGGGCGCACCCCGGCAAGCAGTTGCTCTTCATGGGCTGCGAGCTGGCCGACGACCGGGAGTGGAGCGAGGAACGCGGCCTCGACTGGTACCTGACCCACGACCCGGCCCGCGCCGGCGTGCAGCGGCTGGTCGCCGACCTGAACCGCGCCTACCGGGCCACCCCGGCGCTCTGGGCGCAGGACACCGACCCGGCGGGCTTCCGCTGGATCGCCGGCGACGACGTCGCCAACAACACGGTGTCGTTCATCCGGATCGCCCCCGACGGCCGGACGCTCGTGTGCGTGGCGAACTTCTCCGCCGGGCCGCTGGAGGACTACCGGATCGGCCTGCCGGCCGGCGGGACGTGGACCGAGGCGCTGAACACCGACGCCCACCACTACGGCGGGTCCGGGGTGGGCAACCTCGGCGCGGTGCACGCGGAGAACGTGCCGTGGCACGGCATGCCGGCGTCCGTGGCGCTGCGGGTGCCGCCGCTGGGCGTGCTCTGGCTCCGCCAGGACTGACACGCTCCGTCATCTCGGCTCGACGGCACATCACTTTTGGCCGGTATACCTCTGAGGCATAATTATGCCTCAGAGGTATACCGCTCATGTCGAGCCTCTTCTTCTCCCATGTCACTCTGCGTGACGCAACTCGCGGTTCTCGCTCACCCTCCGGCGACACCGGCCGTCCCCGTGAACCCACGGCGGCCGGCTCGCCGTACTCCTGGACGGATGCCGGGTGGTGGCCGTGTGACGACGAGGCGGAGGAGCTTCGATGACGAGACGCAGGAACACAACCGGTAGACGCGGGGCGCCGGCCCACTCCCGGAACCGGAAGATCGCCGGCGGGGTGGCGCTGGCGGTCACCGCCGGTGCGGCGTTCGCGGTGGCCACCGGCACCGGCCAGGCGGCGGAGAACTGCGCCGGCCTGGACAACGCGCTACGGACCAACCTGACCGTGCTCGCGGACCAGCGCCGCAACCCGGGTGCCGGGTCGGCCGACCGGATCGCCGACCGGACGGCGGTCGTCGACCAGATCCGGCGGCACCGCTCCGCGGCCGGATGCGCCGGCACGGTCGAGGTGGCCGGCGCCGCCTGCCCGGCCGTGCCGTGGGACCAGGCGATGGCGGTCGAGTTGGACCGGGCGTGGGCGGTCACCGAGCAGATGGCCGGCGAGCGCTCCGGCCGGTTGACCGACCCCCGGTCGACCGAGACCCGCGTGCAACGGCTGAGCGCCATCGTCGGCGGCATCCGGGGGATCGCCCAGGGCGCCCAACGCGCCCAGGCCGGCGCCCCCGGCACGGGGAACGCGGGAGTTACCGGAGCAGAGGCCCCAGCCGCCGGCGGTGCCGGCCGGGCCGTGGGCATCATCAACGCCGTTGGCGGCCTGATCGGGCAGATCGCCGGGATCGTGCAGGCCGCCCGCGCCGCCCGGCAGGCGAAGCAGCCGGGCGGCCAACAGACCGACCCCGGCCAGGACGTCCCGCCGGGCGAGGCCGGCCAGCAGAACGCGGATCCCCAGGCCGGCACGGGCAACCAGAACGGCGCGAACGACCAGGCCGGAACGGGCGATCAGCCGGGCGAAGCGGCTGCCGGCGAGCAGGCCGGTGACGCCGGGAACCGGGTAGCGCAGCGCATTCGGCAGATCAGGGCCCGGATCCAGCAGCTACGCGCGCTCATCCAACAGATCCGCGCCGCCCGGCAAGCCACCCGCGATCAGGCCGACGGCCGGGACCAGACCGACCCGGCGGAGCGAGCCGACGGCCAGGACCAGACCGTGCCGGCCGGACAACCGGGTGCCGGCAACAGCGAAATGACGGGCCAGGACCAGGGCACCGGACCAACCCGGCGCGCGACCCGATCCACCCAGGCCCAGGTGTACCAGGTGGCCGACCCCCGGATTCCCGGCTGCGCCCCCGTCCCCCGCTGACGCAACCGCACCCACCCCGCCCCCGGCGTCGATCATGAAGTTGACGGCGTCACAGGAGATCAACAACGCCGTCAACTTCATGATCGATCCGGGCGGGGGGTGGGGGCGGGGGGGTTGGGGGGTCAGACCAGGTCGGCTTCGCGGAGGAGCTTCCACAGGCCGGCGCCGTCGGGGGCGCTCAGCCACTTCTGGCCGACGGGGCCGGACGAGGAGCGGCCCGCCGGGGCGGGCAGGCTGCCGGCGAGCACCGACTGGGTCGGTGACAGGCGCCGGATCGCCACGCCGGCCACGTTGTCCGGGTGGGCGGCGGCGAACTCCCGGTAGATCTCCTGGTCGTGCTGCCCGTCGTCGCCGATGAGCAGCCAGCGCACCTCGGGGAACTCCCGGGCCAGCCGGGCCAGGGTGGCGCGCTTGTGCTCGCGCCCGCTGCGGAACCAGCGGTCGGCGGTCGGCCCCCAGTCGGTGAGCAGCAGCGGCCCGGCCGGGTAGAGGTGCCGGGACAGGAACCGGGTCAGCGTCGGCGCGACGTTCCACGCGCCGGTGGAGAGGTAGAAGACCGGCGCGCCCGGGTGGGCGGTGGCCAGGCGCTCGTAGAGCACCGCCATGCCGGGCACGGCGTTGCGGGCGTGCTCGTCCAGGACGAACGTGTTCCACGCGGCGAGCATCGGCCGGGGCAGCGCGGTCACCATGACCGTGTCGTCGATGTCGGAGAGGACGCCGAACCGCACGGTCGGGTCGAGGATGCGGATCAGCGCCTCGACCGGCTCGGCGTCGGCCACGGCCAGGCGTACGCAGCCCCAGCCGGGGGTGAAGTCACCCTCGACGACGGTGTCCACGAAGCCGCTGCGGTCCGCGGTGACCTCCTGGCGGTCGCCGTTGACCTCGATGGTGACCCGGGCGTGCTTGGCCGGCAGGGTGGCGAAGCTGCGCCAGCCGCGTACCTTCTCCAGCCGGCCGCGTCGGGTGTCGGGGCGGCCGAGCAGCACCCGGCAGAGCACCCGCGCCCAGCCGGGCGCGCCGTAGCCCGCGTACGCGATGATGTTGGGCTGCCACCCGGTGCGCCGCAGCCGGCGTTCCACCAGGCCGTGCAGCGCGTCCTCGATGCGCGCGGCCCGGTGCAGTTGGGGCACGGCGAGCTGGTCCGGTGGTGTCGGTGGCACGTAGCAACCCTGCCACAACCGACGGGGCCCGGCCACGCGAGTGATCTGGACCGATCCGCCCCGGAGCCCGGTGACCGGCATGTCACACTGCGTTCGCAGGCGACGACGGGGGCGTGGGGTCGTGGCGACAGCGTGGCGCAACCCGGACCGCCCGGCGGTGGCGGCGTTGCTGCTCGGCGCGGCAGGGGTCGGTTACCGGCTGGTGCTGACGCTGCTCACGGTGCCCGCCTCGAACAGCGACGAGGCGACGTTCGGCCTGGCCGCGCTGCACATCGCCGGCGGCCACGAGCGGCCGGTCTTCCTTTACGGGCAGCGCTACATGGGCGTGCTGGAGTCCTATCTGGCCGCGCCGCTGGTGGGCGTCGGCGGGGCGAGCTGGCCGCTGCTGCGGCTGCCGCTACTGGCGCTGTACGCGGTCTTCCTGTGGCTGGCGTACCGGTTGACCCGCCGGCTCTTCTCCGGATGGCTGGCCGTGGTCGTGGTGGGCCTGCTGGCACTCGGGTCGGAGCGGGTGGTCCGCGACCAGCTCACCGTGGTCGGCGGCCGACCCGAGGTCAAGCCCGCGGTGCTGGCAATGCTGCTGATCGCGGTGGCGCTCGGCGAGCGGCGGGTCCGCCACCGTTGGGTCGCCACCGGCGCGTTCGGGCTGCTCGCCGGCCTGGCGCTCTGGTCGGACTGGCTGATCGCGCCCTACCTGCTGGTGGCCGTGGTGGCGCTGGTGCTGGCCGCCCCGCGGGACCTGGTCGGCTGGCCGGGCGTGCTGCTGGTGGCCGGTTTCCTGGTCGGGATCGCGCCGGTGGTGAAGGACAACGTCGTCGCGCCGCCCGGGCAGGACTCGCTGTCGGTGTTCCGGGAGATCAGCACGAAGGAGGGGGTGGCCCCGTCGGTGGCCGAGCGGCTGCACGGCGGGCTGCTGGAGGGGCCGCCGCTGGCCTCCGGGCTGTGCCCGATGGACGGCTGCGCCGGCTGGGCCCGCTGGTTCGGCGTGCTCTACCCGGTGCTGCTGGTGGTCGCCGCCGGGCTCGGCGTGGTCGCGTACCGCCGGGCCGTGGACCCGGCCACGCGGGTCCGGGCCGTGGCGATCCTCGCCCTGGTCGCCGGCGCGGCGGGGACGCTGCTGGCGTACGTGCGCAGCCCGCTCGCCGCGACCGACCCGCTGGGCAACGCCCGCTACCTGTCGGTGTTGCAGATCTCGCTGCCGGCGGTGCTGTGGCCGCTGTGGCTGGCCGCCGTCCACGCGACGCGGGCCACCGCGTCCCGCGCGGCCCGGCTGCGGGGCGTCGCCGCGTCCGCCGTGCTGGCCGGGCTGACCGCCGCCACGCTGGCCGGCACGGCGGCGTTCCTGGCCGGCGTGCCGGGGGTGCGGGCCGAGGAACGGTCCGCCCGCCGGCTCGCCGACGCGGTGCTGGGGGCCGGCCTGCACGAGGTGTACGGGGACTACTGGACCTGCAACCGGCTGATCTTCAACACCGGCGAGGCGGTGGCCTGCGGGGTGCTGGACGGCAACCTGACACCGGGGCAGAACCGCTATCCGGCGTACTGGCGGCGGGTCGCGCAGGCGGTTCGACCCGGGTACGTGGTGGCGGTCGGCTCGCCTGCGGAACGCGGGCTGCGGCGGCTGCTGGGCGACCGGGCCGACGCGGCGGTGGTCGCCGAGGTCGGCGGGAGTCGCGTGTACCACCCGGAACACGCCGTGCGGCCGTGGCGCTGACCCCGGCCCGTACGCTGTGCCGGTGCTCATCCTGCTCCCCCCGTCCGAGGGCAAGGCCGAGGCCGGCACCGGCCGCCGGCTGGACCTGTCGAAGCTGTCGCTGCCGGAGTTGACCCCGGCCCGGGAGGCGGCGCTGGCCGCGCTCGTCGACCTCTGCGCCGGCCCGGACGAGTCGGCGGCCCGCGACGCGCTGGGTCTGAGCGAGGGGCAGCGCGGCGAGCTGCGTCGCAACGCGCGGCTGCGGGTGGCGGCCACCGCGCCGGCCGGGCGGCTCTACACCGGGGTGCTCTACGAGGCGCTCGACCTGGCCACACTCCCCCCGGCGGCGGAACGGGCCGCCCGGCGGTCGGTGCTGATCAGCTCCGGGCTGTGGGGCGCGGTCCGCCTCACCGACCGGGTGCCCCCGTACCGCTGCCCGATCGGGGCGCGGCTGCCAGGCGTCGGGGCGCTGTCGGCGTACTGGCGCGCGGCGCTGGAACCGGCGGTGACCGCGGCGGCGGGCAGCGGTCCCGTGCTGGACCTGCGCTCCGGGGCGTACGCGGCCACCTGGGCGCCGCGCGGTGCGGTCGCCGAGCGCACGGTGACCGTGCGGGTGCTGCACGAGCGGACCGTCGACGGGGCGCCGGTGCGGTCGGTGGTGAGCCACTTCAACAAGGCGACCAAGGGCCGGCTGGTGCGGGACCTGCTCCTCGCCGGTGCCCGCCCCCGCACCGCCGGGGCGCTGGTGGGGGCCCTGCGCGACCTGAAGTACACGGTCGAGGAGGCGCCCCGGTCGGCCGGTCGGCCCCGGCAGGTCGACCTGGTCGTCACCGACCTCTGAGCGCAAGTTTTGCTCAAGGCTCGGGCGCAGCGGTTCCCCGGCCCGGCGTGGCAGGCCACGGTAGAGGCACCACCTCGCCGACCAAGGAGCTGTGCCGATGCTCTCCGAGCCCACCACGCTGCTCGACCGGCCCCGCCCGTCGTCGCCGGCCCCACCGCTGGACTGGCTGACCCTGGCCGACGCGTTCGAGGTGGCCTGCCTGGTGCGCTGCATGCCGCCGCCGGCCGCCGGCGTCCGCCGGCTCGACGTCGGCCCGGACCGGGGCGGGGTCGCCGAGTTCAACCGGGAGGACGCGGCGCGCCGAATGCGGCAGTTGCTGCGCCGGCTCGACGTGCCGGTGGAGCACGAGCTGACCACGGGCGGCCTGCGCCGCCGCTACGAACTGCACCGGCTGTCGGTCGCCCGGGAGCACCGCGCGGCGTACGCGAACCTGCTGGCGGCCGGCTGGCGGCAGGGCCGCCGGGAGTTGCTCGGCGGGCCGGTGCCCGGCGCCTCGACGGCGCGCCGGCTCTGGCGGCCCCGGCTCGCGGCCTCGGCCTGGCGGGCGGCGCTGCTCGCCGGCGGCCGGCACGTACGCCGGCACTGTCTCGGCATCCGGCTGGCCGACCGGGACCTGGCGGCGGTGCTGGTGCGTGGCGCGGCGCTTCTGGAGGTGCCGGCGGTGCTGCGGCCCGGGTCGGGCTGTTTCCTGGTCAGCGTGCCCAACGGCGAGCACCGGGCCCGGATCACCGAGAGCGCCACGCTGGGCTGACCGCAACCTGGCGGGGCGGGCTTGCGCGGCGGCGGGTGCACGGCGCAGAGTGCAGCCCGTGAGCCGACTCTGGTCTGCCCGGGGCGCGGTCCCGCTGGCGGTGCTGCTGCTGCTCGTCACCGGCGTCGCCGGCTGCCGGGACGAGCCCGCCGAGCCGGTGCGGATCCGGATCGCGACCGGCAGCCCGACCGCCGTCTACCACGCCTTCGGTCAGTCGTTGGCCGCCCTGCTCAACCGCGAGCTGCCCGGGGTGCGGGCCGAGGTGCTGGTCACCGCCGCCTCCGCGCAGAACGTCCGGCTGGTCGGCGCGGGCGACGCGGAGCTGGGGTTCACCCAGGCCGACGTGCTGCCGCCCCGGGAGCCGGAGCACCCGGCGGTGCTCGCCGTGGCCCGCGTCTACGACGACCTGCTGCACCTGGTCACCACCGCCGGCGGGCCGGTGCGCACGCTCGCCGACCTGCGCGGCCGGCGGGTCTCGGTGGGCGCCGACGGGTCCGGCACCGAGGTCACCGCCACCCGGCTGCTCTCCGTGGCGCAGCTCGGCGGCGACCGGGTCGGCCAGGAGCACCTGGGGTTGGACGACTCGGTGACCGCGCTGCGCGAGGGCCGGATCGACGCGTTCTTCTTCTCCGGCGGGCTGCCGGTGCGCGGCGTCGCCGACCTGGCCCAGCGGACCTCGCTGCGGATGGTCGACCTGGGCGACTGGACCGAGCCGTTGCGGCGCGCGTACGGGCAGGTCTACGTGACCCGCGACATTCCCCGCTCGGTCTACCGGGCGGATCCGGTCAGCACGGTCGCCAACCCGAACTACCTGATCGTCAACGCGCGCCTGCCCACGTCGCTGGTGCGCGACGTGACCCGGCTGTTGATGGACCGCCGGGAGGAGCTGGCCGCGGCGCATCCGGCGGCCGGCCGGATGAGCCCCCGGTCGGCGATCGTGACCACCCCGCTGCCGCTGCACCCCGGTGCGGCGCAGTGGTATCGCGACACCAAGCCCTGACGTCGGTCAGCGGCCGACCGCCTCGCCGGGGCGATCCGGCCCGACCGCGCGGTCGTCGGGGTCGGCCGGGGCCGGGAACCACAGCTCGGCGACCAGTCCCCGTGGTTCGCCCTGGCGCATGGTGAGTCGACCGTCGGACGCGTCGACGAGCACCGCGGCGATGGTCAGCCCCAACCCCGCGCCGTCCACGTTCTGCGCGTCCGGGGCCCGCCAGAACCGCTCGGTGGCCTGGTCGAGCTGGCTGGTCGTCATGCCGGGGCCGGTGTCGCGCACGGCCAGCTCCGTCCCGCCGTCGACGCCGCGTACGGTCACCGTCACCTCTCCCCCGGCGCCGCTGAACTTGACCGCGTTGTCGATGAGCGCGTCGAGCGCCTGGTCGATGGCGGTCGGCACGGTCCGCGCGTACGCCGGCGTCCCGTCCGCGTCGAGCCGGAGGGCGACCGCCCGGTGCCGGGCCAGCGGCAGCCAGGCCGCGACCCGGGACTCGGCCGCCGCGGCGGCGTCCACGGTGACCCGCTGGTTCTCCTCCCGCTCGGCCCGGGCGAGGGTGAGCAGCGCGTCGAGCACGGTGGCCAGCCGGTCGGTCTCCTCGAGCGCCAGCCGGTGCTCGGACCGGCCGTCCGGGTCGGTGAGGCTCGGCCCCAGCTCCTCCACCCGCAGCCGGAGCGCGGTCAGCGGGTTGCGCAACTGGTGGCTGGCGTGCGCGACGAAGGCCCGCTGCCGGTCCATCACGTCGGAGACCGCGTCGACCATGTCGTTGAAGCTGGTCGCCAGCCGCCGCAGCTCGGGCGGGCCGAGCCGGGGCCGGACCCGGGCGGTGCGGCGTCCCTCGGCGATCTCGTGGGTCGCCGCGTCGAGTTCGGTGACCGGGCGCAGCACCCAGCCGGCCAGCCCGAACGCGGTGGAGACGCAGGCCAGCACCGCGAGCAGGCCCAGGCCGGCCAGCAGCAGCCACCACACCGTGACGGTGCGGCGCACCGGGCCGGTCGGGGTCGTGGTGACCACCGCGCCGAGCACCTCACCGCCGTCGTTGATCGGCACCGCCGTCACCAGTGGCCCGGCCTCCCAGGGCCACACCGACTCCGGGCCGCTGAACTGCTGCCCGGACAGCGCGGTGTCGACCGCCGGCCCGGTGCCACCGCCGGGATCCCAGCGGGCCGAGGCGGCCACGGTGCGGCGGTCGCGGTCCACCACCGCCGCGCCGATGCGGTAGAGGTCGTCGTAGGCGGTCAGCTCCCCGCCCAGCGGGCCGGGGCTGCCGCCGCGCAGCGCCGGACCGGCCAGCGAGGCGAAGCGGGTGGCGTCGGCGAGTCGGTCGGCGCGGACCCGGTCGGTCTCCCGCGAGGCGAGCGTGACCGCCAGCGGGGTCTCCAGCGCGAACAGCACCAGCACCATCAGCAGCAGGTAGCTGATCACCAGCCGGCGGCGCACCGGGGCCTCCTCACGCGGCGCGGAGTCGGTAGCCGACCCCGCGCACGGTCTCCACGAGCGTCGGGTCGCCCAGCTTTCCGCGCAGCGACCCGACGTGCACCTCGACGGTGTGCCGGTCGGCCCAGACGGTGCCCCAGACGTCGAGCAGGATCCGGTCCCGCGGCACCGCCACGCCGGGCTGGCGGGCCAGCGAGAGCAGGATGTCGAACTCCTTGCGGGTCAGGGTGACCGCCCGCCCGGCCACGCTCACCGTCCGGCCGCCCACGTCGATGCGGACCGGGCCGGCCTCGATCAGATGGCGTTCCGGGACGGTGTGCGACGCCCGGCGCAGCACCGCCTCGATCCGCGCCTGCAACTCCACCATCGAGAACGGCTTGACCACGTAGTCGTCGGCGCCCAGCCGCAGGCCCAGGACCCGGTCGCGTTCCTCCCCCCGGGCGGTCACCGCGATGATGCCCAGTTGGCTGCTGCGCCGACGCAGCTCCCGGCACAGGTCGGTGCCGTCGCCGTCGGGCAGGGTCAGGTCGAGCAGCACCAGGTCGCAGGGGGCGGCGGAGAGCGCGGCGGCGACGGTGGCGGCGTGCTCCACCTGGTAGCCGCGGCGGGTCAGCGCGGACGACAGCGCCGCGGCGACCCGACGGTCGTCCTCGACCAGGAGGATCCGCACCCGTGCCTCCGTCCGCTCGCGGTGATGCCCCGGGAATGGTGGCAGACCCGACGCCCGGACGCGAGGCCACTCTAGGCTGCGGTGGTGATCTACAAGATTCTCGCCGACGACGAGTGGACTCGGGCGCGGGCGCAGGGGCGGTTCGCCGGCACCGCGCTGGACCGGCAGGACGGCTTCCTCCACCTCTCCGCCGCCGACCAGGTGGTGGAGACCGCGCGCCGACACTTCGCCGGGGTCACCGGGCTGACCCTGCTCGCCGTGGACGAGGCGCGCCTCGGCGACGCGCTGCGCTGGGAGGCGTCCCGGGGCGGCGCGATCTTCCCGCACCTGTACGCCGCGCTGCCGGTGGACGCGGTGGTCGCGGCGCACCCGTTGCCGGCGGACCGGCCGGCCGCCGACGCGGTGGCCGAACTGCTCACCTGAGGTGCTCGTTATGCTGCGTCGAGCCCAGCCCGACGGCGCGCACGCGCCCCGCCACGATGCGAGTTGAGATGACTGACAGCAACGACTGGTCCGCTTCCGTCTTCGTCCACCCGACGGCCGACGTGGAGGACGGCGCCCGGGTCGGCGACGGCACCAAGGTCTGGCACCTGGCGCACGTCCGGTCCAGCGCCCAGGTCGGCGCCGGCTGCGTGATCGGCCGCAACGTCTACGTCGACGCGGGTGTCACCGTCGGCGACCGCGTGAAGATCCAGAACAACGTCTCGGTCTACCAGGGCGTGACCATCGAGGACGAGGTCTTCGTCGGCCCGTGCGCGGTGTTCACCAACGACTTCCGGCCGCGCGCGCAGAATCCGGACTGGACGATCACCCCCACGCTGGTGCGTCGGGGCGCCTCGATCGGCGCCAACGCCACGCTGGTGTGCGGCATCGAGGTCGGCGAGTACGCGATGGTCGCCGCCGGCTCGGTGGTGACCAGGGACGTCAAGCCGTACCAGCTCGTGGCCGGCAACCCGGCCCGGCCGAAGGGCTGGGTGGACGCCAAGGGCGAGGTCGTCTCGCGGGACGTGGACAACCCGCCGCACCAGGGCTGAGCACGCGACGGGGGCGACGACCGGTCCGGTCGTCGCCCCCGCGGATCGGTGTGCGGGTCAGCCGCAGAGCCGGCCGATCTCGTCGCGGAACCGGTCCATCGGGTTGGACCCGGCCGGGCCGAGCAGGTATTCCTTCAGCTCCCGCCGGGCCTCGGCCATCGGGTCGTCGCCGCCCCGGGTCACCGCCAGGATCTTGGCCAGCTCGCCGCCGTCCGCGGAGAGCAGGTACGCCGCCCGGGCGGTCGGGAACTGCCTGCGGAACTCGTCCTCGGGCAGGCCGGCCGGGTTGGCCACCACGTACGGCCGCTCGCTCTGCACGAAGTCGGAGACCACACTGGAGACATCGCTGACCAGCAGGTCGGTGACGTTGAAGCAGTCGAACAGCGACGGCGTGCGGCCGGTGACCACCAGGTGCGCGGCACCGTCGAGCGACGACGGATCGGTCTCCCCGCCGGCGGCGCGGATCCGGGCCACGACGCGCTCGTGCACCGCCTTCGCCTTCGGCGACCGGGTGCCGGTCAGCGGGTGCGGCTTGTAGATCACCCGCAGGTTCCCGGCGGCCAGCAGCCCGGACACGATCCGCTCCCCCATCAGCACCAGCGAGGTGTGGTAGGGATCGTCGTCCAGCCAGCCCTCCCAGGTGGGGGCGTAGAGCACGGTGAACAGGTGGTCGGGGGCGCCCGAGCCGAACGTGTGCACGCCGGCGAGCTGCGGGCGGCCCACCTCGACGATGTCGCGGTCCAGCACGCCGACCCCGGCCCGGGCGTACCGCTCCCGGCCGGCCGGCCCGGCCACCCACACCTCGTCGTACACCTTGCTGTAGGGGTTGACGCTCGCCGCCTTGTCGCTGTCGCCGTGCCCGACGAAGACGTGCTTCACGCCCGGCTCGCGCAGCAGGTGGATGTTGGCGCCGACGTTCGCCGCGTAGAGCGCGACCCGGAGCGCGCCGAGGTCGAGGTTCATGAAGTCGACGCCGGCCGGCACGCAGACCACCGGCAGCCGGGTGTCGGCGAGCTGGTGGAACGCGTCCGCGGCCCGCAGCAGCACCACCGCCCGCCGGCCGGTCGCCTCCATCGGCGCGAGCCACATGTTGGCCTGGTAGACGTCCTTGGCCGGGCCGGCGAAGTAGAGCGCCACCTCCGGCTTCTCCCGGGCCAGCCAGTCGTGCACGGCGGGCAGCACGCCCGGGGTCACCCCCCGGCCGCGCAACGCGGCGAGCGCCAGCACCGCGGCGGTGACCAGGCCGGCGGCCAGCGTCACCAGGCCGGTGACCACCACCGGGGAGACCCGGTCCACCGCGGCGGCGACCACGGCCGCCGGCACCAGCAGCACGTTGAGCAGCGGCAGCCGCAGCCCGGCCAGCCGCCGCGCCCACGTCGGCGGGGCCGGCACCCGGCGCAGCGCGCCGAGGTCGATGTTGCGGGTGTACGCCGGCGGGTCGACCCGTCCCTCGATCGACTTGGTGACCGCGGTGGTGCCGACCGCCACCGCCCAGAGCGCGGCCGGCAGCAGCAGCACCGCGATCGTGCCGGCCACCCCGGGACGGACCGCGGCGATCACCAGCAGCGCCACCGACAGGTCCCGGACCAGTCGCCGGAACGGCAGCCCGACGCCGGCCTTGGCGACGAGCTGCGCCGTCTCGGCGTACCGGGTGGCCAGCGCCAGCTCACCGCCGAGGACGACCACCGCGGCGATCGCGTACGGAATCACCAGGCCGAGTGCCCCGGCGAGGATCATGACGCCGTACCCGAGGAACGTCGCGCCGACCGCGACGAGGCCCTGCTGGCTGCGTACTCTGCTGAACAACGACACGCTCCCTGTCTGCCCGCCGGCGTCGGAGGGGCCCGATCCGGACGGCTAGCGACCCTAAACGGGTCAAGTCACGCAAGTATTACCGGAGTGTCCGGTGGGTGAACAAATCGAGGCGGCATTCGGTCCGGACAACGCGGTGGGCCCCGGCCGAGACGGCCGGGGCCCACCGAGAAACGGGATCAACCGCCGATGACCACCCGGCGGACGCCGGTCCAGCGGGCCGGGTCGGTGACCCGCCGGCCGTCCACCAGCACCGTCACGCCCGGCAGGTCGGCCGGGGTGAGGGTGCGGTACTCGCCGTGGTCGGCCTGGATCACCGCGGCGCCGATCGGCTCGCCGTCGTAGCCGGGCAGGCCGTGCGCGACCAGTTCCTCGTTGGAGTACATCGGGTCGGAGACGTAGGGCGTGGCCCCCCGCCGGCGCAGCGCCTCCACGGTCGGGAAGACGCCCGAGAAGGCGGTCTCCTTGACCCCGCCCCGGTAGGCGGCGCCCAGCACCAGCACGCCCACCCCGGTCAGGTCCCCGTACGCGGCGGCGAGCAGGTCGACCGCGTAGTCCGGCATCGCGGCGTTGGCCTCACGCGCCGAGCGGACCACGGTGGCCGCCGGGTCGTTCCACAGGTACATCCGCGGGTAGATCGGGATGCAGTGGCCGCCGACCGCGATGCCCGGCGAGTGGATGTGGCTGTACGGCTGCGTGTTGCACGCCTCGATGACCTTGGTGACGTCGACGCCCACCGTGTCGGCGAAGCGGGCGAACTGGTTCGCCAGGCCGATGTTGACGTCCCGGTAGGTCGTCTCGGCGAGCTTGGCCAGCTCGGACGCCTCGGCCGAGCCGAGGTCCCACACGCCGTTGCTCCGGTCCAGGTCGGCCCGGTCGTCGAAGTCGAGCACCGCCTCGTAGAACCGCACGCCGCTCAGCGCGGAGGCCTCGTCGATGCCGCCCACCAGCTTCGGGTAGCGGCGCAGGTCGGCGAAGACCCGGCCGGTGAGCACCCGCTCCGGGCTGAACACCAGGTGGAAGTCGGTGCCGGCGGTGAGGCCGGAGCCCTCCTCGAGCATCGGCGCCCAGCGGCTGCGGGTGGTGCCGACGGGCAGCGTGGTCTCGTAGCTGACCAGGGTGCCCGGCTTCAGGCCACGGGCGATGGCCCGGGTGGCGTCGTCCATCCAGCCGAAGTCCGGCACGCCCTCGGCGTCTACGAACAACGGCACGACCACCACGACCGCCTCCGACTCGGCGACGGCGGCGGCGGTGTCCGTGGTGGCCGTCAGCAGCCCGGCGGACACCGCCTCCTTCATCTTGACGTCCAGATCGGCCTCGCCCGGGAAGGGTACGACACCCTCGTTGACCAGCTGGACGACCCGCTCGGAGACGTCGGCACCGAACACCCGGTGCCCCTTCGAGGCGAACTGCACGGCGAGCGGCAGACCGATCTTTCCGAGCGCGACGACGCAGATGTTCATGTGACTACTTTCCTCCTCGGGGAAGCCGACGCCGTAGGCGGGCAGCGACCCGGCGAAGCGTCACCGGCCAGACGGTGAACGCCAGTTGACCTTTGTGGTTGTTGTTGATTGTGACGAGATACAGGCGGCTCCCGTCCCGATGCACCGCCCGGTGCATCATCGGTGACCGGAGCCCGCGCACGGGCACCGCCGCGCTCCCGGCGACCCGGACCCGGACCGCCCGCGTCGTTCCGCTCGCGGCCAGTTCGGCCGCCAGGTCCGAGAGCCGGAAAGTGGCCTCCACCGTCGTGCCCATCGGGTCGGCCGGCGACAGGCGCACCACCGCCTCCACCTCGCCCACCCGCACGGACAGGTCGCCCCCCACCAGTTCGGCGAGGTCGGAGCGGGGACTACGGGCGAAGATCCGCACCCGCCGGTCACCCTCCGCTCCCATCACCCAGCGTACCGACACCCCATTCAATGCGGCCAGCCAGCGACTCGCCGTCGGTTTCAGCTCGTACCACTCGTCGCTCAGCCCGGCATCCGCCTCACCGAAGCCCGGGAACGCCGCGAACCACCGCTGACCTCGCACGACGGTCGGGGGCAGCCCGTCGGTGGCGGTCTGCCGGATGATCGTGAGCAGGTCCGCCGGCCGGCCGTAGGCGGCCGTGCCGATCAGCACCCGGGTATCCGTTTCGAGCTGGTCCCGGATACGGTCGGTGAGATATTCCCGGACCAGCTTGCCGACCCGGCTGCGCACCTGCTCGCGGGTCTCGGCGTCGAGGGCGAGGAAGTCCGGGCGGAACAGCTTCGCGATCTCCCACGCGAAGTGGCGCCGCAGGACGGCGTCCCGCCGCTCGCCCGGCTCGACCAGTCCGGCGACGAACCGGACGATGCGTTCCACACACTCCAGACGGGCCAGGTGGTCGCTGCGATAGGTGATGTTCGTGGAGTTGAGCCGCTTGACCGCGAAGTAGTAGTCGTAGTCGGCCAGCACCGAGATGCGGTTCGCGCGGACGCAGGCCTCCACCGTGAACGGCTGGTCGCTGCCGACCGCCATGTCCTCCGGGAACCGCAGGTGGTGCCGCTCGATCAGGTCACGTCGGAAGAGCTTGGTGTTGGAGAGCGAGAAGGGCAGCGGCGAGTCGTACAGGTCGATGTCGGATCGGGTGCGGTCGAAGATCTCCTGGTGCACGTACCGCTTGTTCACGCCGACCATCCGGCCGAGCACCACGTCCGAGCCCCACCTGTCGGCGGCCGCCACCAGCCGCTCCAGCGCCTCCCGGCCGAGGTGGTCGTCCGCGCCGATGAAGAAGACGTACCGGCCGGTCGCCACGTCGAGAGCCAGGTTGCTCGGCCCGGCCGGGCCACCCGAGTTGGCCTGATGCAGCACGGTGAGCACGGAGGGGTAGGCGGCCGCGAAGCGGTCCAGCTCGGCGCCGCTGCCGTCGGTCGAGCCGTCGTCGACCGCGACGATCTCCAGCCGATCCTGCCCGATCGTCTGATTCACCAGGGAATCCAGACAGGTGGTCAGGTCCGGCATGGTGTTGTAGACCGCGACGACGACCGTGACGTCCGGTTGCCTCACCGGGCGACCGCCGTCCGCAACGAGATGCCGTCAGAACCCATGCCCGTCCGTCTCCGTGTGAACCACCGTCGCACCCGCGACCGGAGCGAGTGTACGACAAGCGCCGTGCCGGAGACGGCTGCCACTGCGACGCCGAAAGCGATGCCGCCGTTGCTACCCTGCACCCGGCTCGGGCTGCGGCAGCGCTCCCGGCCCCCTCGGAACCAGCCGCCGGCGTCGGGCTGACGAGCCGGCCGACCCACTCGGACAGGACCCAGAGATGACCGCGCCGACCCGCCGCGAACAGCCGCCCTCGGAACCGGACACGGCGGACCGGCCCGACCGGGTCGCGCCGGGCGACAAGCTGGTCGGCGCGTTCCGCTCCGCCCTGCCCGCCCTGGTCGGCTACCTCGCCGTCCGGACGGTGGGCCTGGTCACGCTCTGGCTTTGGGCCCGCGCGGTGGGCGCCCGACCCGCCGCCCTGCTGACCGAGTCCGACGGTGAGTGGTACTTGCGGATCGCCCAGCACGGCTACGACGGGTACGAACGCGCCCAGAGTGACATGGCCTTCTTCCCGCTCTACCCGCACCTGGTCGGAGCGCTGGAACCGCTGACCCCGCTCGGCGCGCGCGCCACCGCCCTCGCCGTCGCCGGCCTCGCCGCGTTCGCCGCCGCGTGGGGCCTGTACGCCGTCGGCGAGACGCTGTACGACCGGCGGGTCGGCATCCTGCTCGCCGTGCTCTGGGGGGTGCTGCCGCACAGCATCGTGCAGAACATGAGCTACAGCGAGGGCATCTTCACCGCGTTCGCCGCCTGGTGCCTCTGGGCGCTGCTGCGCGGCCACTGGCTCGTCGCCGGGCTGCTCAGCCTGTGCGCCGGCCTGACCCGCCCGACCGGCTCGGCGCTGCTCGCCGTGGTCTGCCTCGCCGCGGTGATCGCGCTGGTCCGCCGCCGGGACGGGTGGCGTCCGGCGGCGGCGCTGCTGCTGGCCCCCGCCGGCTGGCTCGGCTACCTGGCCTGGGTCGGTTGGCGCACCGGCCGGCCGGACGGCTGGTTCCACATCCAGGACGCCGGCTGGGGCACCACCTTCGACCTCGGGGTCGACACGGTCCGGGTGGCCCGGCGCGTGCTCGCGCACCCGTCGGCGTTGGCGATGTACGTGGTGACCCTGGTGGTGCTGGTGGCGGTGGCGCTGTTCGTGCTCGCCGTCCTCGACCGGCAGCCCTGGCAACTCCTGCTCTACAGTGCCCTGATCCTGCTCACCACGCTGGGCGCCGCCGGCTACTACCACGCCAAGGCGCGCTTCCTGCTGCCCGCGTTCCCGCTCCTGCTGCCGGTCGCGGTCGCGCTGGCGCGGGCCGGATGGGCGCGTGCGGTCACCGTGCTGGCCCCGCTGGCCATCCTCTCCGCCTACTTCGGCGGATACGTGCTGATGATCTGGAACCGCTCGCCCTGACGCGCGGCCGGCTCACGAGCTGAACGGCCGCACGTCCCAGAGCCAGACGTCGTCCACCTGCCGGCCGGGGCCGTAGCAGGCGTCGAGCACGGCGCGCAACTGCTCCTGCCGCCGGTGCTTGGGCAGCGCCACCGCGTCCGCCCGCCAGTACCGGGCGTCGGCGCGGGCCTGCGCCACCTCGGCCGGCGTGACCTCCGCCCCCCGCTTCCCCGCCGCCACCTCGGTGAGCAGCTCCGCGGTCGGCTGCGGCTCGACCCCCCAGCGACCGGTCGGATCGGTCGGCGACACCGGGGCGAGGAAATAGCCCTGCGGCACCGCGAACTCGGCGAGCGCCGCCGAGCCCCAGTAGACCGACGTCATGTTGACCACCGGCACCGGCACCAGGGTGCGGCCGGGGGCCACGTGGCCCCGCCACTCGCCGGCGGTCACGAAGTGCGGCACCGGCGGGCGCTTCTGCGCCGGCAGCGGGGTGGGCAGGATCGGCACCAGGGCGGCCAGCGCGGCGACGGCGGCGAGGCGGACCAGCACCGGGTTCTCCGCCCGCGTCCGCAGCACGCGGTCGCCCGCGAGCGCCAGCAGCACGCCGACGGCGACGGTGGTGATCAGGCCGAACCGGGCCACCACCACCGAGTCGAAGACCGGCAGGTGCTGCACGAGCGCGAAGGGCGCCGGCACGGTGGTCCGGTCGGTGCCCCAGGTCCAGGTGGTGCCGATGGACAGCAGCGCGCAGAGCACCGCGACCAGGCTCAGCACCCGAACCGTGACCGAACGCCGCAGCCACCACGCGGCGGCCGCCGCCAGCACCACCAGCGACCACCCGTAGAAGCTGGCCTGCTCGGTGGTGTTCGGCCCCCAGCCGCCGGCGCTGGTCGGGCTGCCGGCGATCGACTCGGTCGCGTAGCGCACGTAGGAGCCGAGCTTGAGCGCGTACACGTCGGGGCCACCGGGATGGCCCAACCGGTGCTGCGGCCCGGCGAACTGCATCCACAGCGGATAGGCGGTCACCACCGCGACGAGCGCGCCGGCCACGGCCAGGCCGCCGACGAGGCGCGGCGCGCGTCGCCACGCCACCCGGGGCGCCACCGCGAGGTGGGCGAGCACCACCATCAGGCAGCCGAGCGCGAGCAGGAAGAGGATCTCCACGCTGACGAAGAACTGGGCCGCGATCAGCGCGCCGAGCACCAGCCCGTCGCGCACCACCCGGCCGTCGCGGGCCAGCACGAGCACCCGCCAGCCGATGAACGGCACCAGCCACTGCGCGGTGATGTGCGGGTGACCGTTGCTGTGCGACACCAGCGCCGGCGCGAAGGCGCAGAACAGACCGCCGACGAAGGCGGCGGCCCGGGAGTCCACCACGTGCCGGGACAGGACGTGGTACCAGGCGTAGCCGGTGCCGGCCAGGTTCAGCGTGATGAGCAGCAGGTAGGCGAAGGGGGCGCCGAGCAGCAGGGTCACCGGCGACAGCAGGATCCCGGGCAGTTGCATGCCGACGTTGGTCATCAGGTTCACCCCGTCGGGGGCGTTCTGCGCCGTGGTGAAGAACGGGTTCTCCAGGTGCCGGACCGCGTGCGCGGCGTACGCCAGCATCCACTCGTTGAAGCCCTGGTCGTCGGGGCGGCTGCCGAGCAGGCGGCCGTCGACGTCGCGCCACCCGCGCGCGGTCACCACCAACGCGCCGAGCAGGTAGACCGCGCCCACCAACGCGTCCCACCGGCTCCACCGGCGGTTCGCCGCCCGGCCGCCGTCCGGGGTGGCGGCCGGGTGGCCACCGGCCGGCCGGTCGACGAGTTCCGCCCCGGCGGGCTCCGGCCGCGCCGGGTCGGCGGACGCGACGTCCGGCTCGCGGTCGCCGGGCGTGGCGGGCCCGGTCGCAGCGGGCTCGGTACGACGGGTGTCCGGTGCGGTCATGAGGCAGGAGTGTACGGCCGCGGCGCGGCCCCACCCGACTCCCCCCGCGACGGCACACCGACGCGTTCCCACCTGCGGGTCAGGCCCGCGTCGAGCGCCGCCGCCGCCAGCACCACCAGGCTGATCCGCAGGTAGATCGCCTCCTGGATGCCGAACCTGGTGTATTCGCCGGCGGACAGCATCAGGCTGGCCAGCACGCTCGCCAGGCTCACCAGCACGCCTGTCGCGCCGACCACGCACAGCCACCGCCGCCGACGGACCGCACCGGTGGCCACACAGGCCAGCACCGCCCCGGCGACGGCGGCGCCGAGCAGCGGCAGGACCAGGTTCCGGCGTGGGTACCAGACCGCCTCGACCGCCTCCGGCAGCATCGGCACCGGCCGGCCGTACGTATGCAGCTCCGTGCTGCCCAGCGCCTGCGGCAGGATCCGGTGCGTCATGATCGTGCCGTAGTGCTCCGGTTCGGCAAGCGCGTACCGGAAGCCGACCCCCAGCTCGTGGCGCTCGGCCCACGCCTGCACCTCGGGGCACCTGTCGTACGCCCGGGAGAACCGCCGCACGTTCCACCCGCGCACCAGGCCGGGATCCTCCAACGCCTCGCAGCGCGGCATGCCGAGCTCGTCGTGGTAGGCCCGGTGCATCTCGGGATCACGCTGTACCTCGACCATGAGCCGGTAGAGGAACGTCTCGTCGGTCTGCGACCGGCCGGAGGCGCTCCACCTGGCGAACGTGTGGTCGGTGGGGCCGAGCAGCGCCGCGTTCCAGCCCAGCCCGCCCAGGAGCACGCCGAGCGCCACCAGCGCCGGCCACCGCCGGGAGCGGCCGCGCCACGCCAGCACCACCAGCACCGCCGGCACCAGCGCGATGAACAGCAACATGTCCTGCCGAACGAACATCCACCAGAGGGTGACCACCGTCGTCGCGGCCAACAGCGGCCACCACCGCCGGCGGGCCCAGAGCGCCAGCGACCCGAAGGCGAGCAGCCCCAGGTTGATCGAGAGCGACTCCGCGGTCAGGGTGTGGTCCCACACGTAGACCGGCGGAGTCAACGCCAGGACGAACAGGGCGGTCACCGCGCCGGCCCGGGCGGCCGTGGTGCGCAGGGCGGCCCACAACGCGAGCGCCAGCACCATCCACGCGACCGTGCCGATCAGCGCCTGCGCCCACGCCCGGGCCGGGTCGGCACCGGCGAGCGAGTAGAGCAACGGCGTGCCCCACAGGCGTGGCGCGTGCCCGGTGAACGACAGCGTCGCGGTCGGGTTCGGCGCGAGGAGCAGGCCGGCGTACGACCGGCTGTCGAACGTGCGGAACGCGTCGACCCGCGCGGCGACGCTCAACCGCATGGCCAGGAAGGCGAACAGCAGCCCGGCCAGCAGCAGCCGGTCGGAACGGAGCCACCACCGGAACCGACCGGGACGGGACCGGTCCACCGGCTCAGGACGGCGTCGCTCGACGACGGAAGGGTCGACCACCACGGAATTCCTCGCGCTCGCGCCGGCCTCGTCGGCATCCTGAAGCGGGATGCCACGATGTTAACCTAGTTCGCCCGCGTGGCGGTGCCCGGTCGTCGACCGGCGCGTGGCCGGCCCTCCGGGCGGCCACCACATGCCGCCCCGCTCAGCGGACAGTCAATCGGAGGGATCACCCACATGAAGGTCGTCAGCATCGTTGGCGCCCGGCCCCAGTTGGTCAAACTCGCGCCGATCGCCGCGGCGTTCGCCGCCACCGACCACGAGCACGTCATCGTGCACACCGGGCAGCACTACGACGCGGACCTCTCCGACGTCTTCTTCTCCGGTTTGGGCATCCCGGACCCGGACGTTCACCTGGGCATCGGGTCCGGCAGCCACGGCGTGCAGACCGGCAAGACGCTCTCCGCGCTCGACCCGGTGCTGGCCGCCGAGCGGCCGGACTGGGTGCTGGTCTACGGCGACACCAACTCCACCCTCGCCGGGGCGCTGTCCGCGGTGAAGATGCACCTGCCGGTGGCGCACCTGGAGGCCGGGCTGCGCTCGTTCAACAGGCGGATGCCCGAGGAGCACAACCGGGTGCTCACCGACCACTGCGCCGACCTGCTGCTGGCGCCGACCGAGGAGGCGGTACGCCACCTGTCGGCGGAAGGGCTGGCGAAGCGGGCGGTGCTGGTCGGCGACGTGATGGTCGACGTCTGCCTCCGGGTACGCGACCTCGTGCTCGGCGGTGACCAGCCCCGCCCGGCGCTGCCCGACGGCATCGACCCGGACGCCCCGTACCTGCTGGCCACGCTGCACCGGGCCGAGAACACCGACGACCCGCGCCGGCTGGCCGCGCTGGTCTCCGCGCTCGCCGAGCTGCCGGTGCCGGTCGCGCTGTTGGCGCACCCGCGCCTGCTGGCCCGGGCCGAGCAGCACGGCATCACGCTCGGCGGCGGCGCGCTGCACGTCGGCCGGCCGCTGCCCTACGCCGGCATGGTGGCCGCGGTGCTCGGCTCCGTGGGCGTGGTGACCGACTCGGGCGGCCTGCAGAAAGAGGCCTACCTGCTGGACCGGCCCTGCACCACGTTGCGCCCGGAGACCGAGTGGGTGGAGACGCTGGCCGGCGACTGGAACCGGCTGGTGCCGGAGCCCGACGCGCTGGGCCGCGAAGGCTGGGTAGAGACGGCCACCCGCGGCCGGCCGGCCGCCGGTCGGGGCACCCCGTACGGCGAGGGACGGGCGGCGGAGAACGTGGTGCGGGTCCTCGCCGAGCACGCCCGCTGAGCTGAACCGGAACCGGGTGACCGCCGACCGGCGGTCACCCGGGACAACCGCCGGTCAGGCCCGGGACGTGATCTCCGCCAACGGCGGCGGGTCGAGCGAGGTGGTGGCGACCACCTGCGGGTAGCGGCGGGCCAGCCGCCAGCCGAGCGTGATCGACAACGCGTCGGAGGCCACGATCAGGTCCACCGGATCGCGGTCCAGGTCGAGTTCGGACAGCCGCTTGGTGGCCAGCTTGGACAGCACCATCGGACGCACGTTCGCGTACGCCTTCATGAACACCCGCTTGTGGAACGCCCGGCTCAGGCGTTCCTGCCGCCGGCGGAGTCCGTTCGCCGCGCCCCCGGCGATCCGGCCGATGCCGCCGGCCACCTTCCGCGGCCCACTGGTCACCACGAGGCGCTCGGCGCGCAGCAGCGGGTGCCGCTTCTCGGCCGCGCCGAGCGTGAACAGGCGCACGCCGGGCCGCTCGGCCAGCTCGGCCCAGTTGGTGTCGCTGAGCACCACGACGTCCAGCCGGGCGCCCTCGTCGAGGAGCCGCTCGGCCAGGGCAACCACCCGGTCGTGCGGCTTGTGGTTGAAGGCCAGCAGCAACGCCCGGTGCTGCCGGGGCGCGGTCGCCGTCGGGGGCACTGCCCCGTCTCCGTCGCCGAACGTCACGATCCGACCCTTCCCGTCTCGATCTTCCGCCGCACCATCGAACGCAGTCTGGCCTCCAGCGGCGCGGTGACCGCCTGCCGGGTGAACGTGTTCGCGTGGGCACGGGCCTCGGCCCGCTGCTTGGCCGACATGTCCCGGGCCGCCTTGCCGGCGGCGATCATCGACTCGGCGATGTCGTGCACGTCGAGGCTCTCCGGGTTGAACCAGAGGGGGTAGCCCGCCAGCACGTCCTGCGCGGCGATGCCCGGCGCGTGCACCGAGACGATCGGGCTCCCGCTGGCCATGTACTCGAAGATCTTCCCGGAGGTGACGTACCGCGCGCCGCCGGCGAGGAAGACCAGGACGTCGCTGTTCTGGTAGACCTGGCCCACCTCGGTCTTGGAGACCGGACCCCGATAGTGGATGCCGTTGTCGGGCAGTGAGTGCCCGTGCTCGCTCTCGGTCAGGCCGAGCCGCTCGATGAGCGGGGCCTTGCCCTGCGCGAAGTAGCCGAGGTGGCCGTGGATGTTGAGCTCGGCGTCGGCCAGGTCGGGATGACGGCGGGCGAGCTGGAACGCCTCCGCCAGTTGCTCCACCGGTTGGGTGCTGTTCATGGTGCCGAGGAACGTGAACCGCAGCGGCTGGCTGCGGTCGGTCGCGGCCGCCGGCGCGGCGTGGTCGAGCTGGGTGAGCAGGTCCGGGTCCCAGCCGTTGGGCACCACCATCATCCGGTCCGCGGCGTTCGGGTAGCGGTCGGCGTACCAGGACAGCAGCGGCTGGTTGACGAAGACGGACGCGGACGCGTCGCGCAGGATCCGCTTCTCCCAGCGCCAGGCCGGGTGGCCGGGCTCGTAACCGTCCTCCTCGGTGAACATGTTGAGCGTCCAGGCGTCGCGGTAGTCGACCGCGAACGGCACGCCGGTGGCCTTGTGGATCAGCCAGGCGGCGGCGAACGAGGAGAACGGGTTGCCGGTGGCGAGCACCACGTCGAAGCGCCGCCGGGCGTGCATCCGCAGCGCCTTGCGCACCGACGCGACAGCCCAGGACAGGTAGTGCTCCGGGAAGATCCGCTTCAACCCGAAGTTGTAGAGGTTGCGGGCCATGATCGGCGACATGCCCCGGAACCGGCCGTACTCCCGCAGGTCACGTTCCCACGCGAAGTGGCTGATGTGCGGCCGCTCCACCCGGATCGACGGGTCGACGGTCTCGGCCAACTGCTCGTCCACCGAGCCGATCACCTTGTGCAGGAAGGACAGCGGTGACGCGAACGCCGTCACCTCCCAACCGTGCTCGGCGAGGTAGTTGGCGGTCGCCCGCGCCCGGTAGACACCGCTGGCCCGCGACGGCGGGAAGTAGAAGGACAGGTAGAGGATGCGCGGTCGGCGCGGCGTGCGCGTCATGGAGTGTCGTCCCCCTGGGCGGATTCCGGGTGGTCGGTCAGGTGCTGGCCATCGGTCGCCATCCCAGAGTAGTCGTAACTGAAGCAGACTCTCGGGTGCGCGCGACCGGGCCGCCGCCCGAGCAGGTCAGCCGCGTACGGCATGGCGATCGGATCGGTGACGACGACCACATCCACCGGCGTCCGGGCGCAGAGCCGCGCGATCAGCTTGGCGCGCTGGTCCCCGCGCATCCGCAGGAACGCCCGGTGCGCGGGGTCGGCGAGACGCCGCTGGTAGGCGCGCTCGGCCCGCTTGGAGAACCGGCGCAGCGGGCCCCGGCCGACGGTCCGCAGCAGCTTCCGCGGGGCCTTGTAGAGCGCCGCCTGCTCGATCCGGTCAGCCGGCAGTCCTCGCCGCAGGGCGGCGAGGTCGACGACTCGCACACCGGACGCGAACGCCTCCCGGCTCCACGGCGCCATCCGGTCGACCACCACGGTGGCGGCGCCCCCGTCGGCCACGGCCTGGCGGGACTCCTCCACGACCGCGCGCCGCCGGACATCCCCGACGGACAGGAAAAGGACGTGCATCTCACTCCATCAGATCTGGCGCTCCGGCGTCAGCGCGCCGGGTCCGCCTCGTCGGAAAACCACAGGCGACGGTGCGTGTCGGCGACCGCGGCGTAGCCGTACCGAGCGGCGAGCGACTTGCGGGCCAGGGCCGGTTCGAGGCCGTCCGGGAAGCGGTCACACAGCCGTCGGTAGCCCGCCACGATCGTCTCCGGGTCGTCGGTCACGTCGATCATCTCGCCGGCCGCCGTCTCGATGCCGGCCAGCGTCCGCTCCGGGCCGCCGCACCGGGTGACCAGGACCGGCAGGCCGGCCGCGATCCCCTCGATGATGGCGACGCCGAACGTCTCCCGGCGGCTCGGGTGGACAAGCAGGTCGTGCTCCCGCATCAGCCGGAGCGCCTCCTCCGGCGGCACCGCGCCGGTGAAGGTGACCGCGTCGGCCACCCCGAGCTCGGCCGCCCGGGCGGTCAGGCCGGCCAGCAGCGCGCCCTCCCCCACCAGGGTCAGGCTCAGCTCCGGATCGTCCTGCCGGCACCGCGCGAACGCCTCCAGCAGCAGCGGCACGCCCTTGAGCTCGGAGAGCGCACCGACGAAGAGCCACCGCCGCAGCGCGGTGACCGCCGTCGACCGGGGCCGGTCGAAGGAGATCGGGTTGGCGATCGCACCGATCTTGTCGGCGTGGTGCGGGAACGCCTCGACCAGCGGGCGCCGGACGCCGTCGCCGACGGCGAGGAAGCCGGCGCACCGGTGGAGCACCTCGTCGTACATCTCCCGCCCACGCGGCGTCTCGAGCACCTTGTCCAGGAAGCTGGCGTGCTCGGTGACGAAGACCCGGGTGTCCGGACCGGCGTTGCGGATCGCGGCCCAACCGCTGGGCAGGCCCACGTGGGCGTGCACCACCGGCGCGGTGAGCGGACGGCCGTCGAGGGCGGCCCGGAGCGCGACGTCGTGCCGCTCGGCGATCTCGGCGTGACCGAGCCCACGCGGCACGGGAACCGGCAGATAGATCAGCTCGGCGCCGCCGACGGTCCGGTTACGGTGACGGGCACGGGCGAGGAGCGCGTGGTGCGCGTCCCGGACCCGGCGCTCGGCCGCGTCGTCGAGCGCGGCCACCCAGGCGTCGCAGTGGTAGACGGTCATCCGGTCGGTGACCGATGCGGTGGCGTCGACCATCGCCTGCACGAACGAGCCGCGGAAGGGAAGTTCGCGGGTCGGATACCAGGGCGTGATCACGACGACGTCCCGTTCAGAAGTTGTCGGCACCCGAACCTTCCTCGCCGCACGTAGGGACCGCGCCACGTTAACATGCACGCTGTCGCGCGCCTCGCCGACCCGCGCCCCGTCGCCACCGGTCGTCGCGCCCAGCCGTCGAAAGGACACCGCCCAGATGGGCAGCAAGCTCGCAGCCGGCGTGCTCCGGCGCGTCACCGCTCCCCGGGTGGTGCGCCACCGCGCGGCGGCCCGCCTGATCCACGGTCTCGCGGCGGCGCCGCTGCTGCCGGCCGGCGCACGGGCGTCCCTGGCCCGCCGGCTGCGCTCCGGCATGGTCCGGGCCGGCTGGCCGGCCGGCGACTCCCGGGCCGCGCTGGTCGCCGTGGCGGGCGCGGTGGACCCGGCGGCCCGTGCCGACCTGCTCATCGAGGAGGCCACCGACGAGCTCGCCGAGGGGCGCACCCCGGCGCACCTGATGGACGCCGTCCGGGCCGAACTGGCCGAGGCGGACCGGGCGTACGCCCGCGGCGACGGCGCGGCGGCGGCCCGGAGGCTGTATCGCGTCCTGCGCACCCAGTTCCACCGGGTCCTGCACTTCGACCAGCTCAGCTCGCCGCTGGTCGAGGATCCGGCCGCGTTCCTCGCGCCGCTGCACGGCAGCGCCGTGGGCCGTGCGCTGCTCGCGCCCCGGGGCCGGGTGAAGCCGCCCGCCCCCGCGCCGACGGACCGGCCGTTGCGCCTGCTCCTGCTGCTCAACGGCAGCGCGCACTTCCTCCAGGCGGTGCGTGAGCGCTACGGCGACCACCCGGGGGTGGAACTGCGTTACCTGCGCCTGGACGACGACCCGGTGGCCGGGCCGCTGACCCGGCAGAGCCGGCGCATGGTGGCCGAGGCGCTGCTCGGCGGCACCGAGTACGGCGAGCAGGTCGAGCGCTGGATCCGCCCGCACCTGGACTGGGCGGACACCGTCTTCGTCGACTGGGCGGTGGCGACCGCCGCGATGACCACCCTGGTCGACCCGGGCGACACCCGGATCGTCGTGCGGCTGCACAGCTACGAGGCCTTCGGCCGGTGGCCGAGTCTGATCGACTTCAGCCGGGTCGACGACGTGGTCTTCGTCTCCGACCACCTCCGCGACTTCGCGCTGCGCGTGACGCCCGGACTGGTCGGGGCCCAAGCCCCCCGCACGCACGTGCTGTGCAACGCGGTGGAGCTGACGCCGTTCCGGCGCGCGAAGGAGCCGTCGGCCCGGTTCACCCTCGGCCTGGTGGGCACCAGCGCGGTGGCGAAGGACCCGCGGTGGGCGATCGAGGTGTTGCGTCTGCTGCGGGCCTCCGACGAGCGATACCGGCTGCTCCTCGTCGGCGGCGGTCTCGACACCGGGCTCAGCCGGGCGGCGCGGGACTACGCGGCGGCCCTGGAGAAGGACCTGGCCGAGCTGGAAGCCACCGGCGCGGTGACGCGCGTCGGGCACACCGACGACGTGCCCGGCGTGCTGGCCGGGATCGGCGTGGTGCTCAGCAGTTCGGTGCGGGAGAGCTTCCACTGCGCGGTCGTGGAGGGCGCGGCGAGCGGCGCGGTGCCGGTGGTCCGGGACTGGCCGTTCTTCGCCGGCGGCGCGCACGGCGCGTTTACCGTCTTCCCGGCCGACTGGGTGGTCGACACCCCGGCGGCGGCCGCCGCCCGGATTCGCGCGGTCACGGCCGACGAGCAGGTGTGGCGCGCCGCCGGCGCGACGGCGGCGGCGCACGCGCTGGCGACCTGGGACTGGTCGGTCACCGCGCCGCACTTCGACCGGATGCTGGGGATCGGCGCGGCGTGAGTCCTCCGACGCCCGGCCGGGCGTCGGAGGACGCCCGGCCGGCGGACGGATCAGACGGCGGCGTCGGCCGCGCTGACGACCACCGTGCGCCCGTCGGCGGCGGACTCCAGCACACCGGCGGCGACCTGCACGGTACGCAGACCCTGGCGCAGCGTCACGATGTCGCTCTGCTTGCCGTCCACCGCGTCACGGAACCGCTCGTGCTCGACCAGCAGCGGCTCCCGCTTCGGGATGGCGAAGCGCACCATGTCACCCTCGGCCACACCGCGGAACGCGCGCAGCGCCTCCCACTCGGTGTCGATGGCGGCGTTGGCATAGAAGGTGAGGTCGGCGGTGAGCGTGTCGGCGACGAAGCAGCCCTTGTCGCCGGTGACCACCGTGGACCGCTCCTTGAGCGGGCTCAGCCAGTTGACCAGGTGGTTGACCATCGTGCCGTCGGAGAGCTGGCCGACGACGGCCACCATGTCCTCGTGCAGCCGGCCGCTGCGGGAGACCGTGCGGGCGGAGACCGAGGTGTATTCCCGGCCGGTCACCCAGGCGGTCAGGTCGATGTCGTGGGTGGCCAGGTCCATCACCACGCCGACGTCGGCGATCCGGTGCGGGAACGGGCCCTGGCGGCGGGTGACGACCTGGAAGACCTCGCCCAGCTCACCGGCCTCCAGCCGGGTACGCAGGCTCTGCAGCGCCGGGTTGTAGCGCTCGATGTGGCCGACGCCGGCCACCAGGCCGGCCGCCTCGAACGCCTCGACGAGCGTGGTGGCGGCCTCGACGGACTGCGCGAGCGGCTTCTCGATCAGCGCGCAGACACCGTTGGCGGCCAGTTCCAGGCCGATCCGCTCGTGCAGCGCGGTCGGGCAGGCCACCACCGCGTAGTCGATGCCCAGGGCCAGCAGGTCACTCAGCTCGGGCACGACCGGCGCGCGCAGCGTGCCGGTCGTGTCGCCGGCCGGGTCGACCACGCCGACCAGCTCGACACCGTCCAGGTTCGACAGCACGCGTGCGTGGTTGCGCCCCATCGCGCCGAGGCCGATGAGGCCCGCGCGCAGCTTGCGTCCCGCGCTCACGGCGCTCTCCTTCGTTCGCGGCTGCGGGGTTCGCAGAACCGGCTGACTCACTTGGCACCTCCGGCCAGGTTCGCGCCCTCGGCGATCCGCTCCAGCTCGGCCTGGGTCAGCGACGGGTGCACCGGCAGCGACACGACCTCGGCGGCGGCCCGGTCGGTCTCCGGCAGGTCCCAGGGGCCCGGCGTGCCGTCCTGCGTGAGGTAGGGCTTCAGCTTGTGGATCGGGGTCGGGTAGTAGACCGCGTTGCCGATGCCCAGCTCGGTGAGGCGGGCCTGGGCGGCGTCCCGGTTGCCCCGCACGCGCACCGTGTACTGGTGGTAGACGTGCTTCGCGCCGTCGGCGACCGGCGGGGTGACCATGCCGGTGATGGCGGAGTCGAGGAACTTGGCGTTGGCGCGGCGCTGCTCGGTCCAGTCGGCGAGCTGGGTGAGCTGCACCCGGCCGATCGCGGCGGCCACGTCGGTCATCCGCATGTTGGCGCCGACGATCTCGTTGGCGTACCGCTGCTCCATGCCCTGGTTGCGCAGCAGCCGCAGGGTGCGGGCGAGCCCGGCGTCGGCGGTGGTGATCATGCCGCCCTCGAGCGAGTGCATGTTCTTGGTCGGGTAGAAGCTGAAGCAGCCGGCGGTGCCGAAGGCGCCGACCGGGGTGCCGTTCAGCTCGGCGCCGTGCGCCTGGGCGGCGTCCTCGACGACGGCCAGGCCGTGCCGCTGCGCGATCTCCATGATCCGGTCCATCGCGGCGGGGTGGCCGTAGAGGTGGACCGGCATGATGCCGACGGTCTTCGGCGTGATCGCGGCGGCGACCGCCTCCGGGTCGACGCAGAAGCTGCCCGGCTCGATGTCCACGAAGACCGGCTCGGCGCCGACCAGCCGGACCGCGTTGCCGCTGGCGGCGAACGAGAACGACGGGACGATGACCTCGTCACCGGGGCCGAAGCCGAGCGCCATCAGGGTGAGCTGGAGCGCCGAGGTGCCGGAGTTGACGGCGATGCAGTGCCGCCCGGCGACCAGGTCGCCGAACTCCTCCTCGAACGCCGCGACCTCCGGGCCCTGCACGACCCGGCCGCTCCGCAGCACCCGGACAGCCGCCTCGATCTCGGCCTCGCCGATGATCGGTCGTGCTGGGGGAATGAACTCTGGATGCGGCCCGACCATGGGGCTTCCTCCTGTCGACGCGTGATGCACGGGGGACGTTTGGGGATGGTAGCGGTTTGTGACGAAAACGCGGCGGTCGCGGTGATTGTCCGACCGGTTGTGACCTGTTGTTCATGATCGACGGCGGCCCGCCGGGGGCGGGCCCGGGGCTCAGACTTCCACCTCGTCGCGAACCGGCTCCACGGATGCTACCCGCAGGGCCGCGACGATCGCGGCGGCCATCCTGGGCACCTCCGCGGTCTTCAGCGGGGCTCGGGCGATGGCCATCCGCCAGTAGACCGGCCCGACGATCAGATCGACCGCGACGCGCCGGTCGGTGTGCGGCGAAAGTTCACCCCGCTCCACGGCGCGGGTGATCAGGATCCGGCTGACGGCCTGCTGGTAGTCGTCCAGGGCGGCCTGGAGCTTCTCCCCGATCTGCGGGTTACGGGCCGCCTCGGCCAGCAGGTCCGGAATGATCTGCGCGGCGAGTCGGTGACGCAGCGCACGCGCCATCACGTGCAGCAGGATCTCCACGTCCCCGAGCAGGCTCCCGGTGTCCAGCAGGGGCAGGTTGCGCCCGGCCACCGCGGAGACCATGTCCAGGACCAGATCGAGTTTGGAACGCCATCGACGGTAGATGGCGGTCTTGCTGACTCCGGCCCGCCTGGCGACCGCCTCGATCGACAGGCGTCCGTAGCCGACGTCGGCCAACTCCTGCAGCACGGCGGCGCGGATGGCGCTGGTGATCTCTCCCCGCAGCACCGCCGCACCGGCCGGGGCACGCCTCTTCTCGGTCGTCACGTGGAACAATGTAGCGCAACGACGGTACGGTTGCGTCCCGACGTTCGGTGGACTACCTTTCACCCAGCAGCGAGGCGGCTCCTCCCCGCCCGGCCACGCTGGATGTCTTCACCGCACTGCTCCCCATCGGCACGAAAGATCGGAGCGCCTCACCATGGCCAACACCGCGGTGGCCGACCCCGAATCCGGACTGACCCGGGCCCAACTGGCCGGGCGGTACGGGCTGCGGGTCGCCGGCGAACGACCGCCCCTGGGCGAGTACGCCCGCCGGCTCTGGGCGTACCGGCACTTCATGACCGCCTACTCGCGGGCGAAGGTCGCCTCCTCGCTCAGCAACACCCAGCTCGGCCAGCTCTGGCAGGTGTTGACACCGCTCACCAACGCGGCGGTCTACTTCCTGATCTTCGGCGTGATCCTGTCCCAGAACCGGAACGTGTCGAACTTCATCGCCTACCTCTGCACCGGCGTGTTCATCTTCATGTTCACCCAGACCGCGGTGTCCAACGGCACCAGCGCCATCACCGCCAACCTGGGCCTGATCCGGGCACTCCAGTTCCCGCGCGCGGCGCTGCCGATCACGGTCACCCTGGTGCAGCTCCAGCAGCTCCTGATGTCGATGGTGGTGCTGGCCGCCATCGTGCTGTTCACCGGCGAACCGGTCACCTGGCGCTGGGTGCTGCTCGCCCCGACGCTGCTGCTCCAGACCATCTTCAACATCGGGCTGACCATGATCATGGCGCGGATCGGCTCCAAGGTCGCCGACCTCAAGCAGATCATGCCGTTCGTCATGCGCACCTGGATGTACGCCTCCGGTGTGCTCTACCCGGTGGCGCTCTTCCGCCAGCACCTGCCGCACTGGGCGGCGAACATCCTGGAGTGGAACCCGCCGCTGGTCTTCATCGAGCTGGCCCGCTACGCGCTGCTCGACTCGCACCAGGCGAACCTGGTGAGCCGCCCGCCGCAGCTCTGGGCGCTCGCCCTGTTCTGGGCCGTCGTGATGGGCATCGGCGGATTCGTCTACTTCTGGCGCGGAGAGAAGGAGTACGGCCGTGGCTGAGCAGACCCTGCCGCTGAACGCCGGCCCGGTGGTCGACTCGGGTCGCGTCCCCACCGTCGTGGTGGACGACGTGCACGTCATCTACCGGATCCACAAGGGTGCCAGCGGCGGCACCACCCCGGTCTCCGCGCTCAAGCGGATCGTCTCCCGCACCAAGGCGCCGAACATCCGCGAGGTGCACGCCGTCAAGGGGGTGAGCTTCACCGCGTACGAGGGTGAGGCCATCGGCCTGATCGGCAGCAACGGCTCCGGCAAGTCGACCCTGTTGCGGGCCATCGCCGGCCTGCTCCCGCCGGCCCGGGGCGCGGTCTACACCCAGGGGCAGCCGTCCCTGCTCGGCGTGAACGCCGCGCTGCTCAACGACCTCTCCGGCGAGCGGAACGTGGTGCTCGGCTGCCTGGCCATGGGCATGACGCCGGAGGAGGTCAAGCGCATCGCCCCGGAGATCATCGAGTTCTCCGGGATCAACGAGCGCGGCGACTTCGCCTCGCTGCCGATGCGCACCTACTCGTCCGGCATGGGCGCCCGGCTGCGCTTCGCCATCTCGTCGGCGAAGAAGCACGACGTGCTGCTCATCGACGAGGCGCTGGCCACCGGCGACCGGAAGTTCCGGGTCCGCAGCGAACAGCGGGTCCGGGAGCTGCGCGACAGCGCCGGCACCGTGTTCCTGGTCAGCCACTCGATCGGCTCGATCCGGGACACCTGCGAGCGGACCATCTGGCTGGAGAGCGGCGTCCTGCGGATGGACGGTCCCACCCAGGAGGTCTGCGACGCCTACGAGAACCAGAAGTAGCCGGCCGGAGCGCACCGACCCGGGATCCGTCCGGGCGGTGCGCTCCGCCGTACGCGTTAAGGTTTCCGGACCCATCCCCTTCACCCAGAGTGAGGTACGGCAATGACGCAGGACCACACCACCGCACCGGACGCCGCGCCGGCGAACCCGGCACCCTGGCGGCCCACGCGTACGGTGGCCGTGATCCTCGCCGGAGGCACCGGGACCCGACTGGGCCTGGGCATCCCGAAGCAACTGCTGAAGATCGCCGGCAAGCCGATCATCGAGCACACGCTGGCCGTCTTCGAGGCCGCGCCGGAGATCGACGAGATCATCGTGCTGATGGCCACCGGCCACGTGCCGGACGCCGAGCGGATCGTCGCCGGCGCCGGCTTCCGCAAGGTCACCAAGGTGATCGAGGGCGGCGAGACGCGCAACGACACCACCCGCATCGCGCTCGACGCGGTCGGCGACGGCGACGTCAACATCCTCTTCCACGACGCGGTCCGCCCGCTGGTCAGCGCGCGGATCGTGCGCGAGTGCGTGAACGCGCTCTGGAGCTACTCGGCGGTCGACGTGGCCATCCCGTCGGCCGACACGATCGTCCAGGTCGACGCGGACGACTGCATCACCGACATCCCGGTCCGGTCCCGGCTGCGCCGCGGCCAGACCCCGCAGGCGTTCCGCTCCGGCACCATCCGGGAGGCCTACCGGCGGGCCGAGGGCGACAGCGACTTCGCCGCCACCGACGACTGCGGCGTGGTGCTGCGCTACCTGCCCGGCACGCCGATCAAGGTGATCGACGGCTCGGACGAGAACATCAAGGTCACCCACCCGGTCGACGTGCACCTGGCCGACAAGCTGTTCCAGCTCGCCGCCGCCCAGGCGCCCCGGCTGACCCACCGCGGCTACGCCGAGGAGCTGACCGGGCGGACCATCGTGGTGTTCGGCGGCAGCTACGGCATCGGCCACGACCTCACCGAGCTGGCCCGCCGCTACGGCGCCCAGGTCTTCCCGTTCAGCCGCTCCACCACCGGCACGCACGTGGAGCGCGCCGAGGACGTGGCCGCCGCGCTGAAGACCGCGTTCGAGGCGACCGGCCGGATCGACCACGTGGTGGTCACCGCCGGGATCCTGGAGAAGGGCGCGCTCGCCGAGATGGACGACGAGACGATGGACCGGCTCCTGCACGTCAACTTCGTCGGCCCGGTCACCATCGCCCGTCAGTCGCTGCCCTACCTCCAGCAGACCAAGGGCCAACTGCTGCTCTACACGTCCAGCTCCTACACCCGGGGCCGGGCGCGCTACGCGCTCTACTCGGCCACCAAGGCCGCGCTGGTCAACCTGACCCAGGCGCTCGCCGACGAGTGGGCGGAGTTCGGCGTACGGGTCAACTGCGTCAACCCGGAGCGCACCGCCACCCCGATGCGCACCAAGGCGTTCGGCGAGGAGCCGGAGCACACGCTGCTCGCCTCCGAGGCGGTCGCCCAGGCCTCCCTGGACGTGCTCATCTCCGAGCTGACCGGTCAGGTGGTCGACGTCCGCCGCGCGCCCGGGGAGCCGGTGGCCGCGGTGCCCGCCCAGCCCGGCGCGGACGCCTCGGAACAGCTTCCCGCCGACGTCAACGCCTGATCGACGGGACGAGCCAGATGCGTGGTGACCTGGTCCGGAAGCTGATCGCCCGGGTGCTGGCGAGCGGGCTGGCGGTGTCGGCCTTCCTCGTCGTGGCGCTGACCGGCGCCACCGCCGCCGGCCTCGCCGTGGCGGTCGCCGCGCTGGCCGCCACCGCGTGGGAACGCCGGGTCCGGCCCAACGCCGACGGCCTCGTCGAGACGGTGCTGGTGGCCGCCGGGATCCTGGTCGGCTACGCCCGCCGCGCCGACGACGGCTTCGACCCGGCGCTGGCCGCCACCGCGCTGGTCCTGCTCGGTCTGGTGCTTCTGGTGGGCCCGCTGCGCCAGGCCGGCGCGCTGGAGATCCGGGCGGCCAACCTGCCGGTCCGGTCCTGGGCACCGCCGGTCGCCGCCCGACTCGGCGACGCCGTGCTGGTGCTGCTCGCCCTGGTGGCGCTCGCCGCCGCGCTGGCGCTGCCGGCCTGGTTGCCGCTGGTCGCCACGCTGCTCGTCGGCGCCGGCTGCGCCGCGGTCGCGTTCGACCTGGCCCGACGCCGGTTCCGCCCACCGGCCGGCGGCGGGCCGATCGGCCGCGCGCTGCGCCGGCACCAGCCGGAGTTCGTGCTGCACTTCTCCGCCCCGCCCGGCTCGGAGTACCAGGTCACGATGTGGCTGCCCTACCTGGAGCGGATCGGCCGGCCGTTCCTGGTGGTGCTGCGCGAGCCGGAGTTCCTGTCCACGGTGGCCGCCGCGACCCGCGCGCCGGTGGTCCTCTGCCCGACGTTGACGGCCCTGGACGAGGCCCTGGTGCCCACCCTGCGGGCCGCCTTCTACGTCAACCACGGCGCGAAGAACGCCCACGTGATCCGGTTCAACCAGCTCACCCACGTGCAGTTGCACCACGGCGACAGCGACAAGGCGCCCAGCGCCAACCCGGTGTCCGCCATCTTCGACAAGATCTTCGTGGCCGGACCGGCGGCGATCGACCGCTACGCGCGGGCCGGCGTGGAGATCCCCGCCGACAAGTTCGTCGTGGTCGGTCGGCCCCAGGTCGAGGCCATCGAGGTACGCCGGGAGCCGGCGCCCGCGTCGGCGCACCCGACCGTGCTCTACACGCCGACCTGGACCGGGCACCACGCCGACGCCAACTACTGCTCGTTGCCGGTGGCCGAGACGTTGATCCGCCGACTGGTCGACCGGGAAGCGGTGGTGATCCTGCGCGCCCACCCCTACACCGACCGCAACCCGGCGTCGGCCCGGCAGCTCGCCCAACTCACCGACCTGCTCGCCGCCGACCGGGCGAAAACCGGCCGGCGACACCTGTGGGGCGCCGCGGCGGCCCGGGACCTGACGCTCACCGAGTGCGTCAACCGCGCCGACGCGCTGGTCTCCGACGTCTCCGGCGTCATCTCCGACTGGCTCTACTCCGGCAAGCCGTACGCGGTCACCGACACCGGCGCGGACGGGCCGCACTTCGTCGAGCGGTTCCCGCTCGCGGCCAGCGGCTACGTGCTGCGCCGGGACATGTCCAACGTGGACGAGGTGCTCACCGCGCTGCTCGACACCGACCCGAAGGTCGCCCAGCGGTGGGCGGCGCGCAGCCGATACCTGGGCGACTTCCCCGCCGACAGCTACGCCGAGGCGTTCCTCACCGCGGCCCGCCGGGAGCTGGAACCGGACCTCGCCGTCCCGACGCCGCGCGCGCCCTAGAGGTACGCGTCGAGCAGCGCGAGCACCGCGGCCGGGTCCTCGACGTGCGCGTTGTGGCCCAACCCGGGCAGGGTGGCCACCGGCACGCCCAACTCCTTGAGCTGCGCGTCGGTCACCATCGGATCCCGCTCGCCCCGGGCCAGCAGCACCGGCACGTCGACGGCGGACAGCAGGGCCGGCAATCGGGGCGCCCCCACCGCGAACGCGGCCGGATCCATGGCCAGCCGCCACCGACCGTCCCCCCGCTGGTCCCCCGTCGTGGCTGTGTCCGTGGCGAGTGACCAACGACCGTCACCCCGCCGGTCGCCCGCCGTGGCCGGCGGCCGGCGACCGCCTCCGCGCTGGTTGCCCGTCGAGGCCGGTGGCCGGCGGCTGTCCGCACGTCGGTCGACCGTCGTCGTGGGCGGCCGGTGGTCGTCTCCGGGCTGGTCGCCACCCCGTCGGCCGGGGCCGTTCTCCCGGCGCAGCCCGGCGTCGACCACCGGGTGGTCCGGGGCGAACAGCCCGGCGAGCCCGGAGACCCGCAGATAGCGCCGGGCCGCCTCGTCCCGGGTCGTGAACCAGGTCACCGGTCGGGCGGCCAACTCGGCCGCCTTCGCCAGCTCGGCCGGCGACCAGGCGACCTTGATGCCGAGCCCGACCACCGCGTCGACCGGCAGGCCCCGCTGCCGGGCGGCCAGCGCCAGCGCCACCACGCCACCGAGCGAGTGCCCGAGCAGCACCAGCCGGTCGTTCGGCCCCAGCCGGACCGGCCCGAGGCCCTCCGCCGTCCGCTGCGCCAGCGCCTCGAAGGAGTATGCGGGCAGCGGCGGTGACCAGCCGTGCCCCGCCAGGTCGGGGGCGAGCCAGCGGCCGGGCCAGTGGCGTTCCAGCAGCGGCGCCCACGGCAGCCACACCTCGCCGGTGGCACCCATCCCGTGCAGGAGCACCAGATGGCGGGTCGCCGTCGTATCGCCCATACGCCGCAGTCTGCCACCGGACGGACACGCCACGCGAGACCCGTCCCGCTCCTCCCTCCACATCGATCGTGCACTCGCGGCCCTTCGTACGGGCGCTTCCTGCCCGTTACGCCCCGGGCACCAACTCCGGGGCGTGAGACACCCATGCTGTTCCAGTCACGCCTCGGTGCGCTGGTGGGTGGAACGCGGTGGGTGTCTGCGCAGGCGTGAGACACCCATGGCGTTCCAGTCACGCCACGCTGCGCCGGTGGGTGGAACGCGGTGGGTGTCTGCGCGGGCGTGAGACCCATGGTGTTCCGGTCGTGCCTCGGTGGGTCGGTGGGTGGAACGTCATGGGTGTCTCGGAGGGCTTGAGGCACCCATGGTGTTCCGGTGACGCTTCGGTGGGCTGCCTGGTGGAACGCGGTGGGTGTCTGGGAGGGCGTGAGAGACCCATGGTGTTCCGGTCGCGCCTCGGTGCGCTGGTGGGTGGAACGTCATGGGTGTCTCCGGGGCCGGGACGCGCTCATGGCGTTCCAACGGGTGGCCGCAAACGGCGCCCGGGGGCGAACCGGTGGGCGGCCGGCCGGAGCGCGACCGGCACCCGCACCGGGCCGAGGGTGCTATCTGCCCCGCTGGGTGGGGTGTCCGGTTCGGGGGTGGTGGGTGGCACCCTGGTGGCGGAATCGTCGGCGGGGGCGGGGCGTTGTAACCCGGTGAACGACCGAGGAAGACGAACCCCCACGGCCCCGCCCCGCGAGGGAATGACGGTGCCCGCCCGGTCGTTGCACACACTCCCGGCGCCGCACCGCGAGCAGCCGGAACCCCCTGATCTTTGAGCGCCTGACGGTGCCCACACCCCGCCCCCGCGGGTGTGTTGACCCCCGAATGGAGCCCCCACCATGAACACGATCCTGCGTAAGAGCATCCTCGGCATCGCTGGTCTGGCCTTCACCGGTGGTATGTTCGCCGGCCCGATCGCCGCCCACGCCGACACCCCCGCCCACGCCGCCGGCAAGCCGGCCACGGCCACGGCCACGGCCACGGCAACGGCCACGGCCACGGCCACGGCCACGGCGAGCGTGCAGGGTGAGCAGTCGACCATCGGCCTGAACGACGAGCAGACCGCCAACGTCAAGGCGATCATCGCCGCGACGAAGAAGGCCGGACTGCCCGAGCGGGCCGCGGTCATCTCGATCGCCACCGCCCTGCAGGAGTCGAAGCTGGAAAACCTCGGCCACCTCGGCGACCGCAACGACCACGACTCGCTGGGCCTGTTCCAGCAGCGCCCCTCCTCCGGCTGGGGCACCCCCGAGCAGATCACCAACCCCGAGCACTCCACCCTCGCCTTCCTCAAGGGCCTCAAGCAGGTCGACGGCTGGCAGGACATGCCCCTCACCAAGGCCGCCCAGACCGTCCAGGTGTCCGCCTACCCGGACGCCTACGCCCAGTGGGAGAAGCAGGCCACCGACCTCGTCAACCAGCACTGGACCAAGTAAGCACACACGTCGAAGCCCGGCACCCCGCAGCGTGGGGTGCCGGGCTTCGCGGTGTTAAGCGGGGCCCCTTCCTCTACCGGAGGCGTTAACCGGGGGCCCCTCCTTACGTCGGCCGGCGAGAATGTCCACCACGGCGGCGGCCAGCGCCAGCACGATGATCCCGGCGGCCAGCAGCAGCGAGTGCCGGAACGCCACCGACCAGTCGCCCCGGTGGTCGGCGAGCGTGGAGAAGAACAACGCGCCCACCGCCGCGATGCCGGCGGCCGAGCCGATCCGCTGTCCGGTCTGGAGCATGCCGGCACCGCTGCCGGCCATCGGCACCGGCACCTCGGAGAGCGTGAGCGTCTGGTTGGGCGCGATCACCAGGCCGCTGCCCAGACCGGCGACGAGCAGCGGCAACGCGGTCCGCAGCGGCACGTTGTCGTGCGGGCCGCCGGTCAACACCAGGTCCGTGGCGACCAGGCCGACCACCACGGCGAGCAGTCCGATCGCGACCAGCGGCCGGCCGTACCGGGTGACCACCCGACCGCCGAGCGCGGAGGCCAGCGCCGAGCCGAGCGCGAACGGGGTGATCGCCAGGCCGGCCACCAGCGCGCTGTAGCCCAGGCCGATCTGCAGGTAGAGGGTGAAGATGAAGAAGATCGCGGTGAAGCCTGCGAAGTAGACCAGCCCGATCAGCGAACCGAGGGTGTACGAGCGCAGCCCGATCAGCCGCAGGTCGAACAGGGGTGTGGCGTGCCGGGCGAAGCGGCGCTCCCAGAGCGCGAAGCCGGCCAGCAGCACCAGGCCGAGCGGGATCAGCAGCCACTTGGCCGGGCCCTGCCACTGCTCGCGCTGCACCAGCGGCAGCAGGACGACGGTGACGCCGGCGCCGAGCAGCAGCACGCCCACCGGGTCGAGCCGGTGCCGGCCCGGCCGGCCCTCCGGCTGGGCCGGCATCAGCCGCCAACCGAGGACCATCGCCACGATGCCCACCGGGATGTTCACGAAGAACACCCACCGCCAGCCGTGCTCGGCGCCGCCGAGCTGGATGAGCAGGCCGCCCAGCAGCGGCCCGACCGCGGTGGAGATGCCGATGGTGGCACCGAGCAGCCCGAACGCGCGACCCCGGTCGGCGCCCCGGAACAACTGCTGGATCATGCCGCTGACCTGCGGGTTGACCACGCCGGCGGCGGCGCCCTGGACGAGCCGGGCCACGATCAGCCAGGTCGCCGAGGTGGCCAGTCCGGCCAGCGCGCTGGTCAGCGTGAACAGGCCCACCCCGACCACGAACGCGGTGCGCCGCCCGCGCGCGTCGCCGAACCGCCCGGCCGGCACCAGCACCAGGCCGAACGTCAGGGCGTACCCGGACAGCACCCACTGCAGGTCGCTGGGGCTGGCGTGCAGCGCCCGGTCGATCGACGGGACGGCGACGTTGACGATGCTGACGTCCAGCAGCGTCATGAACGCCGCGACCAAGCCGACGCCGAGCGCCCGCCAGCGACGCCGGTCGTCGGTGCCGGTGTCCGCCACCGGCGACGCCGACCGGTCCCCGCTCATCGTGCTCCCCACTGACCGTCGATCACGCATCCCCGATCGCTACCCGGCCCCCGGTGGGGCAAACGACGCGATCAGGTCGTCTGGCGCGCGCACCAGCGGGGCCCGAAGTCCAGGCCCGACATCGGTGAGTCCTCCCGGTGCAGCAGTCCGCGTTGGGTGAGCGAGTGCAGCGGCTCGTGCACCTCCTCCTCGGTCAACCCGGTCTCCTCGGCGATCAGGTCGGGGTAGGGCACGTGTCCGCGCACCTCCAGCGCGGTCACCGCCTGGTAGACCCGCTCCTCGATCGCGTTCAGCTGGACCTGAGGCATCGTTCCTCCTCGGCATGAGCCGCCTGCCTCGCGGACAGCGGCAACCGGCGCTTACCCGGGCGGCCGGCGATGATGCCCACCCGTTCGGGGGTCGTACCGGGCGGTCCGCTCCGGCGGTGCCCTAGGCTGCACCCGTGATCATCTGGGACCTCGTCGTGGTCGGTGGCGGGCCCGCCGGACTCTCCGCCGCGCACGCGGCGGCCCGGGCCGGCGTGCGGACGCTTGTGGTCGAGCGGGCCACCCATCCCCGGTACAAGACCTGCGGCGGCGGCCTGATCGGCGTCTCCCTGGCCGAGGTCGACGGCCGGGTGGAGGTGCCCGCGCACGACCGCGTCGACCGGGTCACGTTCACCCGCGACGGGCGGCGCGCGTTCACCCGCCGCCACGCCGCGCCGCTGGTCACCATGATCCGCCGGGAGGAGTTCGACGACCGGCTGCGTGCCGCAGCGGTCGCCGCCGGCGCCGAGGTCCGCGAGGGCGTCGCGGTGCGCGCCGTCGAGCAGGACCCCGACGGGGTACGCCTGCGGCTGGCCGACGGCGAGGTGGTGCGCGCCCGGACCGTGGTCGGCGCGGACGGGTCCTCCGGCGTGACCGCCCGCCACGTCGGGGTGCGCTTCCGCCAGGTCGACCTGGGGCTGGAACTGGAGCTGCCGGTGCCCGACGTCGAGCGGGAACGGTGGCGCGGGCGCGTGCTGCTCGACTGGGGACCGATGCCCGGCTCGTACGCCTGGGTGTTCCCGAAGGGCGACCGGCTCACCGTCGGTGTCATCTCCGCCCGGGGCGACGGCGAGCGGACCCGGGCCTACCTGCGGGACTTCGTCGCCCGGCTGGGCCTGGCCGGGATCGACCCGGAGTACGACTCGGGGCACCTCACCCGCTGTCGCGCCGACGACGCGCCGCTGCGCCACGGCCGGGTGCTGGTCGCCGGCGACGCGGCCGGGCTGCTGGAGCCGTGGAGCCGGGAGGGGATCAGCTTCGCGCTGCGCTCCGGGCGCCTCGCCGGCGAGGCGGTCGCCGGTGGTGACCTCGACGCGTACGAGCGGGAGGTCGGGCGGCGGCTCGTGCCGGAGATGCGCGCCGGGCACCGGCTGCTGGACGTGTTCGAGCGACGGCCCGACGTGTTCCACACGCTGCTCGCCAGCCCGCCGGGCTGGCGGATGTTCGTCCGGTTCTGTCAGGGCCGGGTCACCTTCGCCGACGTGCTCGACCGGCGGCCGGTGCGGGCCGGGCTCGCCCTGCTCGACCGGCTGCCCCCGGTCAGGGGACGATGACCGCCCGCCCGTGGATGTCCCCCCGGCGCAACGCCTCGTACGCCGAGGGCGCCTCGGCCAGCGGGAACGTCTGCACGTCGGCGTGCAGCCGGCCGTCGCGGCCCAGCGCGATCACCTCCTGGAGTTCCGCCCGGGTGCCCCAGAACGGCACCACCACGCTCGTCTCCAGCGGCACCGGGGGCGGCTCGTCGGCGACCGGCCGGACCGGCAGCGTGCCGCCGGCCAGGCCGACCAGCAGCACCTGACCCCCGGTGGCGACGACCTGCCGGGCGGTGTCCAGGGTGGGTTGCGCGCCGACGAAGTCGAGCACCACGTCCGCGCCGTCCGGCGGCGGGCCGACCAACTCGCGGATCTTCTCCACGGCGTCCGGGCCGGCCGGCACCACGTGGTGCGCGCCCAGGCGGGCGGCCAGGTCCAGCGCCGCGACGCTGGTGTCCACCGCGACGATCCGCACCGCGGTGGTGGCGACCAGGATCTGCAGCGCCATGTGCCCCAGCCCGCCGATGCCGATCACCACGCAGGTGGTGCCGGGTCGCAGCCGGGGCCGGGCCAGCTCCACCGCGTGGTACGGGGTCAACCCGGCGTCGGTCAGCGGGGCGGCCTGGGCCAGGTCCATGTCACCCACGTGCAGCAGTCGGGACGCCGGGACCACCACGTAGTCGGCGAGCCCGCCGTCGCGGCTGAGCCCGACGCCGCCGAGCGGGACGACCCGGCACCGGTTCTCCTCCCCGCGGAGGCAGGCCCGGCACCGGCCGCAGCCGATGATCCCGTAGACCGCCGCCCGGTCCCCGGGCGACCAGCCGTCCACGCCGGGGCCGGGGGCGTCCACCGTGCCGGCGATCTCGTGGCCGAGCGTCATCGGGGTGGGGAACGTTCCCGCCGCCGCATCGAGGATGTGCAGGTCCGAGTGGCAGGCGCCGACCGCGCCGACGCGCAGCAGCACGTCGCCGGGGCCGGGCTGCGGTGTCGGCACCTCGGTCGGCTCCAGCACCCCGGGAGCGGTCATCCGTACCGCGCGCATGTCGCCCTCCACCTCGTCGCCGGCGGCAGTCGAGGCGGCATACCCGTGCCGTCCCGGTTGATACCGGCGCGGGTGCGGCGGGCGCACAATGTGGGGCATGAGCGAGCGGGTCGAGTCGTTCACCGACGACGAGTACGCGTTCCTGCGGCATGTCCGCTTCGGCGAGCTGCCGCCACGGGTGAGCCCCGAGGAACGGTCGGAGTCCACCGAGACGGACACCCGCCCGGACCGGCCGGACCCACTGGGTGGCGAGTCCGAACGGCATCTGAGAGCCGGCGGCTGACGCGACGAGGGGCCCCGGCGCGACGCCGGGGCCCCTCGTCGGAACGCCTCAGAAGACCGGTACGCCCTCGCGGACCAGCTTCCAGTTGGGCACGAAGAAGTCGGCCGGGTCGATGACGCCCTTGGCCTGCGCCCAGTCGATGAGCAGCTGGCGGATCTCCTGCTGCGCGTTGTAGACCTGGGTCTTCACGATGCCGGGGAAGTTGCCGCCGCCGCTGCGCCGGTAGTTGTTCACCGCCACCACGAACTGCGCGTCCGCCGCCACCGGGGTGTCGGTGCCGGCCAGTACCAGGCGGGTGATGCGCTGCCCGACCGGCTTGGAGATGTCGATGTCGTAGTCGACGCCGGAGAACACGTCGTAGTTGTAGTCCGGCACGGCCGGGTCGCTGATCGTCTCCGGGTTCACCGGCGCGCCCACCGGCACGGTGACGAAGTACTTCGCCGAGTACTCCAGGTACGCCTTCACCTCGGCGCCGGTCAGCACGACCGCCTCCAGGGTGTTGTCGTACACGTAGAGGCCGGCCACGTCGCGGATCCGCACGTCGCCCTGCGGGAAGACGGCGGTGCGGCTGAACGGCGCGGCGATCGACAGCACCGGCAGGCCCGCGTACGCGCCGCCGGCCAGCGCCGCGGTGACCACCTCGGTCTGGACGTGGTTGATGAAGTCCAGGATCGGGGTGTCCTTGTAGCGCGACTCGGCGGCGGACAGCTCCACGCTCGACTGCGCGACGACCTTGTTGACGTAGTCGACGGTCTTGGTGTGCTGGCCCCGCACGGCCGCGAGCACCGCCGGGTCCTCGACCACGGTGTTCGTGTTCAGCGTGGTGGCCGACGAGTCGACGACCTTCCAGCAGCCCTTCTCCCGGGTCAGTGTGAAGTCCATCCGGGTCAGCCGCTGGCCCCACTTCGACGGCTCGGAGGTGAGCACCGCCTTGCCGGTCTTCAGGTTGGTGACGAACTTCTCCGGCACCTCGTTGTGGGCGTGACCGAAGAGGATCGCGTCGATGCCGGGCACCTGCTCGGCGATCAGCGCGGTCGGGTTCTCGTTCGGCAGCTCCGGGCCGTAGCTGGAGGTGCCGCTGTCGCCGCCGTGTGCGGAGATGATGACCACGTCGGCGCCGCGCCGGCGCATCACCGGCACCCACTTGGCGGCGGTGGCGACCATGTCGGCGAAGACCAGGCGGCCCTCGACGTTCGCCTTGTCCCAGATGGCCACGCCCGGGTTGGTCAGGCCGAGGATGCCCACGCGCAGCTTCGGCGCGCCGTGCCCGCCGAGCCGGACCTCCTTGATCACGTACGGGAGGAAGGCCGGCTTGCCGGTCTTCTCGTTGATCGCGTTCGCGGCGAGCGCCGGGAAGCCGAGCTGCTTGATCCAGGTGGCCAGCAGCGGCAGGCCGTAGTTGAACTCGTGGTTGCCGAGGGTGACGGCGTCGTACTTCAACACGTTCATCGCGTTGGCCATCGGGTGCGTCTCACCGGTGCTGGTGATCGGCTCCTGCTTGGCGTAGTAGGTGGCCAGCGGCGTGCCCTGGATGGTGTCGCCGGCGTCCAGGACCAGGGTCGCCCTGCCCGTGCGCTCGGCCCGGATCTGGTTGACCAGGGTGGCCAGCTTGGCGACGCCGACGTCGTTGTGCTTGCTGTCGTCGAACTCGGCGTCCTTGTAGTAGTCCCAGTTGTAGACGTTGCCGTGGGTGTCCGACGTGCCGAGGACGGTGAGATCCCAGGTCTTCGGCTGCTTCGGCTTCGCCTCGGCGGGCGCGCCGGCGAGCAGGGGAGCGGTCGCCGCGGCGGCGGCGACGGCCAGCACCTGACGCCGCGAGGCGCCGGAGGAGGAGGTCAATGCGGTGCCTTTCGGAGGGGGGTCCGCGCCTCGTGGGCGCCGTTGCGCACCATAACCACCAGATGTCACGGGCGCCACACCGGCCCGAGAAGTTCGCCCCGTCGTCACCGGCTGCTGTTTTCCGCCCACCGGTCGGGGTAGGGGCCCAGTCATGACGAAGTGACACCTCCCGCCGGACGGCCGCCCGGGTCAGCGGGGCCAGACGGCCATCCGGCGGCGCACCTCGGCGATCCGCGCCGCGTCCAGGCCGTAGCGGGTGAACCGGCGGTCCGGCAGGCCGTCGAGGTAACGCCCGGCGGCGCGCACGTCGGCGTCGTCGAGCGCCGGGTCCACCTGGCGGGCCAGCTCCAGCAGCTCGTCCACCGCGTACCTGTCGAGCGCGGCGGAGACGTCGATGTAGTCGCGTACCTCCCGCCGGTTGACGAGCGCGGCGGTCTTGTTGGCGATCAGGTCCCGCACGTCCATCACCGGGCCGAAGTCCATCACCACCGGGCTGCGGTGCCGGTCCAGGCGGGCCAGGCTGAGGCGGATCTCGCGACCGTCCCGGCCCACCACGAAGTCCCGCAGGTCGCGGTCGAAGCCGTCGAACACCTCGCCGAGCCCGCCGGGGTCGGACTCGTCCACCCGGTAGCCGGCCCGGCGCAGCGCGTCCCGCACGTCGTCGGCCGCCGCCGCGGCGGCGCCCTCCACGTCGGCGAACAGGTCGACGTCCTCGGTGGGGCGGGTGACCAGGCCGTGCGCCGCCCAGGCCACCCCGCCGCCGAGCACGAAGCGGTGCGGGCCGGCGGCGGCCAGCGCCACCCGGGCCACCTCCCGGTAGAAGTCGTGCGGGTGCGTCACGCGGCGCGCAGGCTCCGGTGCCGGCCCTCCCAGGCCAGGCGCACGCCCCGGGGCAGGTTGAGCAGCGGCCACACCCGGCGCAGCGTGCCCGCGTGGATCAGCTCCCGCAGGTCGTCCACCCGGCTGGTCTCGCGCAGCACGTTCTCGTACATCCAGAGCAGTTCGTCCGGGTCGGCCAGGTCGAACGCGCGTTCGCTGCTCCACATCAGGCGCACCGGCAGCTCGACGATGCCGGCGGTGGGGCCGGTCAGCTCGGCCAGGGTGCGCGCGACCACCGCGGGGCGCCCGGGCCGGGCGAGGTACGCGCTGGCGGTGGCCGACATGGCATCAGGGTAACCCCTGCCCGGCGTCCAGGTCTGCACGGTGGGTGACCGGGGTCACGACGCCCGGCGGAAGAACCCGCCTCCCGGTACCGTTGTGCAGAGCGTCGGTGTGACCAGTGTCCCCGGGCCTCACCTAAATTGCCTTCGCGGAATACCGTTCGGCTGGAGCCGCGTCGCGCCACTCGCCGAGAGGCGACCTGCACACCGACGCCCAGCGCCGCCCCGGCCGTTCCGGTCGGGGCGGCGCTGTTTCGCGCTCGACTCGCGGGCGTCGTTCGGCTGGCCTAGTGTGCAAAGGGTCAGCCGATCTTCGCGTGGAGGGGGTGCCCGGGTGGGTCTGAAGACGTTCATCCAGGGGTGGCCGGTCTACCGGCAGCTCACCGGCACCGACCCGCTGGGCCGTGGCGCGGCCGCCCGGTCGGCGCGCTCGGCCGAGCTGACCTCCCGCACCGAGACCGCCGACGGCGTGGCCCGCTCGGTCTGCCCCTACTGCGCGGTCGGCTGCGGGCAACGCGTCTTCCACAAGGACGGGCAGGTCACCCAGATCGAGGGCGACCCGGACAGCCCGATCTCCCGCGGCCGGCTCTGTCCGAAGGGCTCGGCCAGCAAGAGCCTGGTGACCAGCCCGCTGCGCCAGACCAAGGTCCGCTACCGCCGGCCGTACGCGACCGAGTGGGAGGACCTGGACCTCGACGTCGCGCTCGACATGATCGCCGACCGGATCCTCGCCGCCCGCGACGAGACCTGGGAGGACGTCGACGACGAGGGCCGACCGCTCAACCGGACGCTCGGCATCTCCAGCCTCGGTGGCGCGACGCTGGACAACGAGGAGAACTACCTCATCAAGAAGCTGTTCACGGCGATGGGGGCGCTCCAGATCGAGAACCAGGCCCGGATTTGACACTCCGCCACCGTCCCCGGTCTGGGGACCAGCTTCGGTCGCGGCGGCGCGACGGACTTCCAGCAGGACCTCGCCAACGCTGACGTCATCGTCATCCAGGGCTCGAACATGGCCGAGGCCCACCCGGTGGGCTTCCAGTGGGTGATGGAGGCGAAGAAGCGCGGCGCGAAGGTCTTCCACGTCGACCCGCGGTTCACCCGCACCAGCGCGCTCGCCGACACCTACCTGCCGATCCGGGCGGGCACGGACATCGCGCTGCTCGGCGGCGTGGTGCGCTACATCCTGGACAACGAGCTGGACTTCCGGGAGTACGTGCTGGCGTACACCAACGCGGCCACGATCGTCAGCGAGACGTTCGCCGACACCGAGGACCTGGACGGCCTCTTCTCCGGATACAACCCGGAGACCGGCTCCTACGACCACGCCTCCTGGCAGTACGAGGGCCAGGAGGGCAACACCACGATCCGGGGCACCGGCAAGGAACGGGACTCGGCCTCCGGGCTGGAGCACGAGTCGCACGGCGAGCCGGTGCCGGCGCAGACCCGGCGGGACGAGACGTTGCGGCACCCGCGCTGCGTCTACCAGATCCTCAAGCGGCACTTCTCCCGCTACACCCCGGAGATGGTGGCCCGGGTCTGCGGCATTCCGGAGGAGAAGTTCCTGGAGCTGGCCCGCGCCTGGACGGAGAACTCCGGCCGGGAGCGCACCGGCGCGCTCGTCTACTCGGTCGGCTGGACGCAGCACAGCGTCGGCGTGCAGTACATCCGCACCGGCTCGATCATCCAGACGCTGCTGGGCAACATGGGCCGCCCCGGAGGAGGCATCCTGGCGCTGCGCGGGCACGCCAGCATCCAGGGCTCCACCGACATCCCGACGCTGTTCAACCTGCTGCCCGGCTACCTGCCGATGCCGCACCACGCCGACCACCCGACGTTCGACAAGTGGGTGGACAGCATCCGCCACCCCGGCCAGAAGGGCTTCTGGGGCAACTCGGGGGCGTTCGCGGCGAGCCTGCTCAAGGCGTACTGGGGTGACGCGGCGACGCCGGAGAACGACTTCTGCTACGGCTACCTGCCTCGGATGACCGGCGACCACGGGACCTACCAGCAGGTCCTGAACATGATCGACGGCCACATGAAGGGCTACTTCCTGCTCGGGCAGAACCCGGCCGTCGGCTCGGCGCACGGCCGGGCCCAGCGCCTGGGCATGGCCAACCTGGACTGGCTGGTGGTGCGCGACCTGTTCCTGATCGAGAGCGCCACGTTCTGGAAGAACAGCCCGGAGATCGCCACCGGGGAGATCGTGCCGGAGGAGTGCCGCACCGAGGTGTTCTTCCTGCCGGCCGCGTCGCACGTGGAGAAGGAGGGCACCTTCACCCAGACCCAGCGGATGCTGCAGTGGCGGGAGAAGGCGGTCAACCCGCCCGGCGACGCCCGCTCCGAGCTGTGGTTCTTCTACCACCTGGGTCGGGTGCTGCGGGAGAAGCTGGCCGCCTCCACCAAACCCCGCGACCGGGCGCTGCTGGACCTGGCCTGGGACTACCCGACGCACGGCGCGCACGCCGAGCCGAGCGCCGAGGCGGTGCTCAAGGAGATCAACGGCTTCGAGGTGGCCACCGGCCGCCCCCTGAACGCGTTCGCCGAGGCGAAGGACGACGGTTCCACCGCGATCGGCTGCTGGATCTACACCGGCGTCTACGCCGACGGGGTCAACCAGGCGGCCCGCCGCAAGTCGCGGCACGAGCAGGACTGGGTGGCCGCCGAGTGGGGCTGGGCCTGGCCGGCGAACCGGCGCACGCTCTACAACCGTGCCTCCGCCGACCCGGAGGGCCGGCCGTGGAGCGAGCGCAAGAAGTACGTCTGGTGGGACCCGGACGCCGGTGAGTGGACCGGCTACGACGTGCCGGACTTCGAGAAGACGAAACCGCCGTCGTACCGGCCGCCGGAGGACGCCTCCGGGCCGGCGGCGCTGGCCGGCGACGACCCGTTCGTCATGCAGGGCGACGGCAAGGCCTGGCTGTACGCGCCCAGCGGCGTGCTCGACGGCCCACTGCCGACGCACTACGAGCCGGCCGAGTCGCCGATGCGCAACCCGCTCTACGGGCAGCAGGCCAACCCGACCCGCAAGGTCTACGAGCATCCGATCAACCGGATCAACCCGAGCCCGCCGGAGCCGCACAGCGAGGTCTTCCCGTACGTGTTCACGGTCAGCCGGCTCACCGAGCACCACACGGCCGGCGGGATGAGCCGTACCGTGCCCCGGCTGGCCGAGCTGCAACCGGAGATGTTCGTCGAGGTGTCCCCGGAACTGGCCGCCGAGGCCGGGCTGGCGCACCTCGGCTGGGCGCACCTGGTCAGCGGGCGGGCGGTGATCGAGGCCCGGGTGCTGGTCACCGACCGGCTCACCCCGCTGCGGGTGGACGGCCGGGTCATCCACCAGCTCTGGCTGCCCTACCACTTCGGCAGCGAGGGCCTGGTCACCGGCGACTCGGCGAACGACCTGTTCGGCATCACCCTGGACCCGAACGTGCTGATCCAGGAGAGCAAGGTCGGCACCTGTGACGTCCGGCCCGGCCGCCGGCCGACCGGGCCGGCCCTGCTCGACCTCGTCGGCGACTACCAGCGCCGCGCCGGGATGCCGCCGGACCGGCGGGTGCCGATCGTGACCACCGACGTGCTGGGCGGGGAGAACGCGGTTGGTAGCACCGACGAGCAGACGCCCGAGGCCGCGGCGCGCGACGGAGAAGACGATGCCTGACGCCAACAGCCTGTACGGACCGCTCGACCCGGCCCCCGACGCCGGCTGGGAGGCCGCCCCGCCCCGGATGGGCTTCTTCACCGACACCAGCGTCTGCATCGGCTGCAAGGCGTGCGAGGTGGCCTGCAAGGAGTGGAACGGCGTCCCGGACTCCGGGTTCGACCTGCTCGGCATGTCCTACGACAACACCGGCGCGCTGACCGCGAACTCGTGGCGGCACGTCGCGTTCGTCGAGCAGCCCCGCCCGGCGGGACACCGGACGCCGCCGTTCGCCGGTGACCCGACCGGCGCGGCGACCAGCAGCCCGACGTCGGCGGCGGCCGGCGCGGCCACCGCCCCCGACACCGGCACCGACCCGGGTCTGCCGCCGGGGCGGGGCGAGGCGGCGGCCCGGATGGCGGCCGGGCCGGAGTTCCTCGGCATGCCCGGCGCGCAGCCGCCCGGCCGGGGGACCGGCGCGGAGAGCCGTACCGACTTCCGCTGGCTGATGATGTCCGACGTCTGCAAGCACTGCACGCACGCCGCCTGCCTGGACGTCTGCCCGACCGGTTCGCTGTTCCGCACCGAGTTCGGCACGGTCGTGGTGCAGGAGGACATCTGCAACGGCTGCGGCTACTGCATCTCCGCCTGCCCGTACGGCGTGATCGACCAGCGCAAGGACGACGGCCGGGCATGGAAGTGCACGCTCTGCTACGACCGGCTGGGCGCCGGCATGACGCCGGCCTGCGCGCAGGCCTGCCCGACCGAGTCGATCCAGTACGGCCCGCTCGACGAGCTGCGGGACCGCGCCGCCCAGCGGGTGGCCACGCTGCACGAGCGGGGCGTGCCGGAGGCCCGGCTCTACGGCCACGACCCGACCGACGGCGTCGGTGGTGACGGCGCGTTCTTCCTGCTGCTGGACCAGCCGGAGGTGTACGGGCTGCCGCCGGACCCGGTGGTCACCACCCGGGACCTGCCGAAGATGTGGAAGCGGGCCGGCCTGGCCGCGTTGGCCATGGCGGCGGCCACCGTCGCCGCGTTCGTCGGAGGATCGTCGTGAACCCGGACCGTCCGGTGGGTGCCCTGTTCCGTCGCTTCCGGGACCGGCTCGCCGCCGACGGCGTACCGGCCGAGAGCGGCAGCCGGGCCACAGGTGTCGGCCCCGGCCGCGCCGACACCGCCGCCCGCGAGGCCGGGCTGGCCCCGCACCCGCCCCGCGACACCGCGCCCACCACCGGCCGCCGCCGCCGCGGCGGCAAGGGCGGCGGTGAGCAACTGAACGTCCCCCCGGCGGAGTTCACCTCCTACTACGGCCGGCCGGTGCTCAAGCCGCCGGTGTGGAAGTGGGACATCGCCGCCTACCTGTTCACCGGCGGGCTCGCCGCCGGCTCCTCGTTGCTGGCCGCCGGCGGGCAGCTCACCGGGCGGCCGGCACTGCGCCGCGCCGGCCGGGTCACCTCCCTGGCGGCGGTGAGCGCCAGCGCCTACTTCCTGATCAACGACCTGGGCCGGCCGAGCCGCTTCCACCACATGCTGCGGGTGGCGAAGGTGACCTCGCCGATGTCCGTCGGCACCTGGATCCTCAGCGCGTTCGGCCCGGCCGCCGGCCTGGCCGCGGTCGCCGAGATCGCGCCCCGGTTGCCCGAGCGCGGCGTGCTCGGGCTGGGCCGGCGGCTGCTGCCCCCGGCCGGGCACGCCGCCGGGCTGGCCGCCGCCGTCACCGCGCCGGCGCTGGCCACGTACACCGGGGTGCTGCTGGCCGACACGGCGGTGCCGTCGTGGCACGAGGCGTACCCGGAACTGCCGGTGATCTTCGCGGGCAGCGCGCTGGCCAGCGGCGCCGGCGTCGGGCTGGTGGCCGCGCCGCCCGGCGAGGCCGGGCCGGCGCGACGGCTCGCGGTCGCCGGCGCGGCGCTGGAGCTGTGGGGCGCGCACCGGGTGGAGAACCGGCTCGGCCTGCTCAGCGAGCCCTACGCCGACGGCACCCCCGGGAAGCTGCTGCGCGCCGGCCGGGCGCTCACCGCCGCCGGGGTGGTCGGCGCGTGGCTGGGCCGCCGCAACCGGCTGGTCTCCGCGGCGTCCGGCGGCGCGTTGGTCGCCGCCTCGGTCTGCACCCGCTTCGGCATCTTCCACGGCGGCGTCGCCTCGGCGCGCGACCCCAGATACACCGTCGTCCCGCAGCGCGAACGCGCCGACCGGCGGGCCTGACACCTCGCCGGGCGGTCACCGGGCCGCTGTGGTTGACTGCCGGGTGGAGGCGTTCAGGCGGCTGGTGCCCCTCCCGGTCTTCAAAACCGGTGTGGTCCGGGACCCGGGCCAGGCGGGTTCGATTCCCGTCCGTCTCCGCCAAACCGTCCGGGGGAGCGTCGATGCGCGAGGTGGACCCGCGGCGGCGGGTGCCGCGAACCGACGCGCTGCTCGCCGACCCGGCGCTGGCGGCCGCCGCCGGCACGCTCGGCCGCGACCGGGTGAAGGCCGCGATCGTGGCCGCCCAACGCCGCGCCCGCGCGGGCGAGATAACCCCCGAAGCGGTACGCGACGCGGCGCTCGCCGCGCTGGCCGGGCGCACGCCCCGGCCGGTGCTCAACGCCACCGGCGTCGTGCTGCACACCAACCTCGGCCGGGCCCCGCTCGCGCCGGCCGCGGTGGACGCGCTCGTCGCCGCCGCAGGGCACACCGACGTGGAACTCGACCTGGCCACCGGCCGGCGGGCCCGGCGCGGCCGGGAGGCCCTCGACGCGCTCGCCACCGCCGTGTCCGACGCGGCCGCCGTGCACGTGGTCAACAACGGCGCCGCCGCGCTGGTGCTGGCCGCCACCGCGCTCGCCGCCGGCCGGGAGATCGTGGTCAGCCGGGGCGAGCTGGTCGAGATCGGCGACGGTTTCCGCCTACCCGACCTGCTGGCCAGCACCGGCGCCCGGCTGCGCGAGGTGGGCACCACCAACCGCACCACCCGGGCCGACTACGCCGCCGCGATCGGCCCGGACACCGGCTTCCTGCTCAAGGTGCACCCGTCGAACTTCGTGGTCACCGGCTTCACCTCGGCCGTGCCGGTCGACGAACTGGCCACGCTCGGCGTGCCGGTGGTCGCCGACATCGGCTCCGGCCTGCTCGCGCCGGACCCGCTGCTGCCCGACGAGCCGGACGCGGCGAGCACACTGCGTTCCGGGGCGCACCTGGTCACCGCGAGCGGCGACAAGCTGCTCGGCGGGCCGCAGGCCGGCCTGCTGCTCGGCGACGCCGTGCTGGTCGAGCGGCTGCGCCGGCACCCGCTCGCGCGGGCGCTGCGGGTCGACAAGCTCACCCTCGCCGCGCTCGCCGCCACGTTGCACGCGCCGGCCACCCCGACCGGCGACGCGCTGCACGCCGACCCGGCCCGGCTGCGCGAGCGCACCGAACGGCTGCGCGACAGGCTCGGCGTCGACGGCTGCAAGGCCGAGGTGGTGCCGGCGGCGGCCGTCGTCGGGGGCGGCGGCGCGCCCGGCGTGGAGCTGGACTCGTGGGCGTTGAGCCTGCCCGAGCGCTGGGCCGCGCCGCTGCGCACCGGCGACCCGGCCGTCCTCGGCCGGGTGCTGCACGGTCGGCTCCTGCTGGACCTGCGCGCCGTGCCGGAGACCGACGACGACCGCGTACGCGCGGCGATCCTGCGCGTGGCGGGCTGATCCCCGTGTGGGTGGTGGCCACCGCCGGGCACGTCGACCACGGCAAGTCGACACTCGTGCGGGCGCTGACCGGGATGGAACCGGACCGGTGGGCGGAGGAACGCCGCCGGGGCATGACCATCGACCTCGGGTTCGCCTGGACCACGCTGCCCTCCGGCGGCACCCTGGCGTTCGTCGACGTGCCCGGGCACGAGCGGTTCGTGCCGAACATGCTGGCCGGTGTCGGCCCGGTCCCGGCCGCGCTGGTCGTGGTCGGCGCCGACGAGGGCTGGATGCCGCAGTCCGCCGAGCACCTGGCCGCGCTGGACGCGCTCGGGGTGTCGTACGGGCTGCTGGCGGTGACCCGCGCGGACCTGGCCGACCCGGCGCCGGCCACGGCCCGGGCCCGACAGGAGATCGCCGCGACGTCGCTCGGCGAGGTGGAGGCGGTGGCGGTGTCCGCGCTCACCGGTGCCGGCCTGCCCGAGCTGCGAGCCGCCCTGGACCGCCTGGTCGCCCGGCTGCCCGACCCGACCCTCGACGCACCGGTGCGGCTCTGGGTGGACCGGGCGTTCACCGTGCGCGGCAGCGGGACCGTGGTCACCGGCACCCTCGGCGGCGGCCGGCTGCGCGTCGGCGACGAACTCGAACTGGCCGCCACCGGCGAGCCGGTGCGGGTCCGTGGCCTGCACTCGCTGGGCGAGGCACGGGCCGAGGTGGCCGCGGTGGCCCGGGTGGCGGTGAACCTGCGCGGCCTGTCGCGGGACCGGATCGGGCGCGGTGACGCGCTGCTGCGCCCCGACCGGTTCGGCCGCACCGACCTGCTCGACGTGCGCCTGCACGGGGACCCGGCCGCCGACCTGCCGGCCGCCCTCATGCTGCACGTCGGCTCCGCGGCGGTGCCGGTCCGGGTCCGGCCGCTCGGCGCGGACACCGTCCGGCTGCGCCTGGCCCGGCCGTTGCCGCTGGTGATCGGCGACCGGGCGCTGCTGCGCGACAGCGGCCGGCGGCACGTGGCCGGCGGGGTGACCGTGCTGGACGTGGACCCGCCGCCGTTGCGCCGCCGGGGCGCGGCAGCCGCCCGCGCCGACGTGCTGGCCGGCCTGGACGGGCGGCCCGACCTGGCCGGCGAGCTGCGCCGGCGGCGACTGGTGCGGGCCGGGCAGCTCACCCGGATGGGGGTGGCCCCGACCGCCACGCCGGTGGCCGGGGACTGGCTGGCCGACCCGGAGCACTGGCGGGACGTGGGCCGCCGGCTCACCGAGGAGGTGGCCCGGCACGCCGCCGCGCATCCGCTCGCCGCCGGCGTGCCCGTCGACGTGCTGCGCCACCGCCTCGGCCTGCCCGACCGGGCGCTGGTGACCGCGCTGCTGCGCCCGCCGCTGCGGCTGCGCGACGGCCTGGTCACCGCCGCCTCCGCGCCGACGCTGCCCGACCCGGTGGCCCGGGCGGTGGAGCGGGTCCGCGCCGAGTACGGCGACCGGCCGTTCCAGGCCCCGGAGACGCACCACCTCGCCGGCCTGGGCCTGGGCCCGAAGGAGATCGGCGCCGCGGTGCGCGCCGGGGCGCTGCTGCGGCTGGCGGAGAACGTGGTGCTGCTGCCCGGCGCGCCCGACGACGCGGTGCGGGTCCTGGCCGGCCTGCCGCAGCCGTTCACGCTCAGCGCCGCGCGGCGGGCGCTGGGCACCACGCGGCGGGTGGCGGTGCCGCTGCTGGAGCTGCTGGACCGGCGTGGTGTCACCCGGCGGCTGCCCGACGACGCCCGTGAGGTGGTCCGCCCGCCCGGCTGAGCGGTTGCGCCCGGGTGCCAGAGTGTCGGCATGATCGACGTGCGTCGGGTCGACCGGGCGTGGCTGCGCCGCCGCGCGCTGCCGGCGGCGCTGCTGGCCTGCTGGCTGGTCTGGGCGGCGCTGGCCTGGTGGACCGCGCCGCGCGCCGACGACGAGGAAGGCCTGCGGCGTGACCTCGCCGCCGGCCGGGTGCTGACGATCACCCGGGCCGAGGGGTGGGACGACTCCGGCCCCTGGGCCCGCCGCCCGGAGCCCCGGCACGCGCAGGGCGGCTCGACGGTGGTCTGGGCCCGCCCCGACGGCCGGTTCCACTACGCGTACGCGCCCGCGCCGGTGTCCGACGGGGTCGAGGACGGGGACGGCGCCGACCCGGGTCCGGAGCAGGGCACCGGCTCCCCGTCCCCGGCGGCGACCGGCGCGTCGCCGGACCCGGACGGCGGCCGGTTCCGGGACCCGTGGACCGACCCGCTGGCCGACCCCCGCGCCCTCGAGGCCACCACCCACTTCGGCGACACCCGGGCCGACGCGCTCGCCGACGCCGCCGCCACGATCGCGCTGGTGCTCGGCGCCGCCTGGCTGCTCACGCTGCTCGCCGGGCCGCCGCCGGTGCGCGGCACCCGCTGGTACTGGTTCTGGATCGGGCTGCTGCCGCTCGGCGTCGGCGTACTCGCCTGGGCGTACCGGGAGTGCTGGCGCGCCGACGTGCCCACCACCGGCACGCGCCGCTCCGGCTGGAGCGGCCTTGGTTGGTGGCTCGTCGGCGGCATCGGGGTGTCGCTGGTCCTGGCGGGACTCAGCGCGGTGCTCGGCGACCAGCTCGTGCCGAACTGGTGAGCCAACCGGCGACGGCGGGCCGGCCCGGTCACCTACCGTGACGCCATGGACCCTTCCGCGGTCTGGCGGGACAAGAACCACAGGTGGCGGATCGAGGCGTACCGGGCACCGGACCTGCGGTTCGCCATCTTCGCCACGAACGGCACCACAGAGTCGGCGCCGCTGTGGCTGTTCGGGATGGCCGCGCTGGCCCGCTGGCTGATGACGCACGCCATCTCGCTCGACGACCTGGAGACCGACTGACACCCGGACGGGGGACAACCGGCCCGAACCGGGCCAGCGGGCCGGCCGTGGCCGTACCGTCCGGGGCGTGAAGGACCGAGGACTACGGACGTTCGTCACCGTGCTCGCCGGACTGGCGGTGATCTACTTCGGCGCCACCGGGCACCGCGCCGGCGGCGGCGAGGGCGGCGGCATCTCCGGCGGCGTGGTGCTGCTCGCGCTGCTCGCCTCGCTGCTGGCCTGGCACCTGACCCGGCCCGGCCCGGCCAAGTAGCCGGAGCGGCTCAGCCGGCCGCGGCGGCGGTGCGGCTCACCTCGCCGGCCGACTCCTCGCCGAGCGCCACCCGCACCAGCGCCGACGCCAACCGCCCGAAGTCGGCCTCCCCGACCAGCCCGACCAGGCTGCCCGGGTTCGCCGGCAGGCCCAGGCGTCGGGCCCCGGCCAGGGTCCGCCGGTCCGCGTACGGGCGCACGTCCGGCCAGACCGCCTGCGCCTCACGCAGGAAGATGTCCGCGCCGGTCGGGCCGATGCCGGGGAACTCGGTGAGCCGCCGGCGCAGCACCGCCCGGTCCGCGCCCGCCTCCCGGTGCAGCCGGCGCAGGTCCCCGTGCCACCGGTCCAGGCAGAGCCGGGCGCCGGTGCCGAGCATGGTGGCGGTCCGCTCGTCGTAGCGCCGGTAGTGGCCCCGGCCCAACGCGTCCACCCGCTCCTGCCAGCTCGCCGCCTCCATCGCCTGCGGGGTGCGCCACCCGGCGGCGAACAGCTCCCGCGCCGCGGCCACCGCCACGCTCGCCCGGATCCGGGTGCTCAGCAGCGTGGTCAGCACCAGCAACTGGTAGAGCGGCCCGGGCCGGTCGGCGAGCGTGATCCCGGCCTCCTCCGCGTACGTGCGGGACTGTCGATCCAGCAGGGCCCGCGCCACGTTCCGATCGTCCGGCATTCGTCCCGGTTACCCACCGGGAGCCGGCCCAGACCCCGTCGTCGCGCCGGAATGCGCCGGGCGGCACCGGGTACCCGGGCCGGGCGTGCGGTCGAGCGCCGTGCGCTCCCACCGGAAGGAGAGACCTGTGGTCAAGCCGCAGCAGGAGGAACTCCGCCGTAACGACCTCGGCGCGACCAGCCAGGACAGCCGGAAGTCCGCCGCCGGTGGCGGCGACCGCTCGCGCGGCGGGGGCACGTCGAACGCCGACGCGGGGCGGCCGGTGCCGAAGGGGCAGGTGTCGCCGTACGGCCCGGCCGGGAAACCGGTGGCCGACGACGCCGGCGACCGCTGACCGGGTCACGACGACGGCCGCAGCCTCCGCCAGGTGGCTGCGGCCGTCAGCCCGTACGCCAGGTGCGGCACCAGGTCGGAGAGCCAGTCGACCCGGCGCCAGGTGCGCGGGTCGGTCACCCCGAGCAGCGTCATCGAGCTGTCCGAGGTGGCCATCACCCCGCCGCCGAGCAGCGTGACGGCCACCGGCAGCGGCACCCGCCGGTGGCCGGCGAGCAGACCGAACGCGGCTCCGGCCCCGATGCCGGTGAGGTAGCCGAGCACTGGCCCGAGGCCGGCCCGCCGGTTCGCCGCCTCCTCGACCGGGCCCAGGTCGACGTGGGCGACGTCGGCCAGGCGCCCGGCGGTCGTCTCCGGGGTGGTGCTGGCCGGTCGGGCCCGTACCGCCATGTCCAGATAGCTGACCACGTTGAGCACGGCACTGCCGACGGCGCCCGCGATGGCGCCGTCGACAAGGCGTGCCGCCCTCACTTCGGGTCGCCCGGTTCGCGCTCGCCCTTGGGCCCGTAGGTCCGTTCGCCCCGGACGACGCCACGCTGACCCCGGTCGTCCTGCAGGATCCGGTTGGCCACCCGGTTCGCCTCCTGGTCGGCGGCCCGCCCGGACTGCTCGACGCGGTCACGCAGGCGCGCCCGCTGCTTGTCGTACGCGTTGCTGCCCGGCCGTGGTCCTGGCATCGCTGCCTCCTCCGGTCGCTGTGGCTGTCGGCACCGTCTACCCGTCCGGGGCCCGGGCAACCGTTCAGTCGTCGGCGCGCACCACCGCGACCGGGCAGTCGGCGCGGTGCAGCAGCGCCTGGCTCACCGAGCCGAGCAGCAGCCCGGTCAGCTCGCCGCGACCCCGCCGGCCGACCACGAGCAGTTGGGCGTCGCGGGAGGCCGCGGTGAGCGCCGCCACCGGCCGGGCGTGCGTCACCTCGTGGGTCACCGGCACGTCCGGCCAGCGCTCCTCGACCCCGGTCAACGACTCGGCCAGCACCCGGTCCTCCTCGTCGCGCACCTGCCCCTCCTCGTACACCAGGGGCTGCATGTCGCCGGGGCCCTGCGAGGCCGGGTGGGTCCAGGCGTGCACCGCGTGCAGGCGGGCGCCGCGCGACGACGCGGCGCCGGCGGCGAACTCGACCGCGTCGCGTGACAGCGGCGAGCCGTCCACGCCGACCACCACCGGGCCGGCGTCGTGGGCCGTGCCGCGGGCGATCAGCACCGGGCAGTCGGCGTGCGAGGCGACCTGGATCGCGACGGAGCCGACCACCAGCGCGGCGAAGCCGCCGAGACCCCGGTCGCCGAGCACCACCAGCGCCGCGGTGGGGGACTCGCCGAGCAGCACGGCGGACGCCTCCCCGTCGATGATCTCGCCGGTGATGCGGAGACCGGGGCACTCCGCCTCGGCCACCGCGACCGCGTCGCCGACCACCTGCTCGGCCTGGTGGCGCAGGCCGGCGCCGGGTGGGGCGTCCGTGGGCGCGGAGACCGGCACCCGCAGCAGGGGCCAGATGAATGCGTGCACCACCCGCAACGGGCGGTTGCGGCGGACCGCCTCCCGGGCCGCCAGGCGCACCGCCCGGGCCGCCGGCTCCGAACCGTCCACGCCCACCACCACGGCCGCGCCGTTCGCCGAGTTCACCCCGTACCTCCCGTCGCCGGCCGCCCTGGCGCCAGTATCACGGCCGGCGGGACCCCGGCGGGCTGATACCGCCCGACCCGACCGCTCGGTACGCTGGCGGTCAGCGCCCAGGGGAGGGAGCCTCGTCGATGGCCGCGCCGGACGCACCGAGCACCGCCCGCATGATCGACCACTGGCTCGGCGGCCGGGACCACCGCCCGGTGGACGTGGCCGCGGCGGCGGCGTTCGAGGCGGCGTACGGGCCGTGCGCGGCGATCTTCCGCTCGTTGCGGGCGTTCCTCGGCCGGACGGTGCGGGCGATCGCCGCCGAGGGCGTCGACGGGTTCCTGGTCTTCGGCGCCGGCGTGCGCACCTGCGGCAACGTGCACGAGGTGGCGCCGGGCGCGACGGTCCTCTACACCGACGTCGACCCGGAGACGGTCCGGCTCGGTCGACGCCTGCTGGCCGGCAGCGACCGCGCCGGCTACGGCCCGGGCGACGTCACCGACATCGGTACGCTCGACCCGGCGCTGCTGCGCCGCTTCGTGCCGGGGTGGGGGCGACGCCCGGTCGGGGTGGTCTTCCTCGGGCTGGCCGCGTTCCTGGACGACGACACGCTCGCCCGCACGCTCGACGACCTGTACGAGGCGGCCGCGCCGGGCAGTTGGCTGGCGATCGACTTCGACAGCGAGGAACTGGCCGGGCACCCCGAGGCGTTGGCCATGATGGGACCGGCGTTCCGGATGCGCGCGCCCGAGCGGTTCGCGCCGCTGCTGGGCCGGTGGCGGCCGACGGCCGAGGGTGTCGTGCCGGTGGCCCGATGGCGGCCGGTGGGCGAGCCGGAGCCGGTGCCGGACGCGTTCCACGGCGCGCTGGCGCGGCGTCCGGCCGGCTGACCGGCCACCCCCCGTCCGCTGTCGGTGGTCCTCCGTATGATGTTTGCCCTGTAGCAATAGTCGTCATCGGAGGATGAGCACATGCCGGAGGCGTCCGGACCGGTGTCGCGTGCCCTGCGCACGGCGCCACCCGACCAGCTGGCGGAGGCCGCGGAGGCGGTCCTCCGGCAGACGCTCGGCGCCGTGCGGGCGGAGGTGTTCGTCGCGGACTACCGGTTCAGTGGCCTCTGGCCGGTGCTGGACCCGGACCGTCCCGACGGTGGCCCGCTCCGCGCCCACGGCGTGGCCCAGCGCTGTTTCAGCAGCCAGCAAGCGGTGCTGGACACCGTGGACGAGGGCCGCTGCCGCACCTACCTGCCGCTGTCGGTGTGGGGGGAACGGCTCGGCGTGCTGATGGTCGAGCTGCCGGGCGCTCCGGGCCCGGCCACCGTCGCCGCCGCCCAGGACGCCGCCGGCGACCTGGCGGTGGCGATGCGCGCGGCCGACCGGGAGACCGACCGCTACCGCCGGGCACGTCGCCGGGAGCGGCTCAGCATGGCCGCGGAGATGCAGTGGGACCTGCTGCCCGGGCGCAGCGTGCGGCACGGTGACGTGTTGCTGGCCGGGCAGCTCGAACCGGCCTACACGGTGGGCGGCGACCACTTCGACTGGTCGGTCGACGGCGACCGGCTCACCGTCACGGTGCTCAACGGCGCCGGCAACGGGCTGTCCGCCTCGTTGTTGACCGCGGTCACCGTCAACGCCATGCGCAATGCGCGCCGCTCCGGCGGCAGCCTGGTCGAGCAGGCCGAGCTGGCCTCCGACACGATCTTCTACCAGCACCGGGGGGAGCGGCACGTCGCCACGTTGCTGCTGGAGCTGGACGACCGGCGGGGCGTGGTGCGGGCGGTGGACGCCGGCTCCCCGCACGTGCTGCGGCTGCGCGGCGGCCGGGTCACCCGGGTCACGCTGGAGCAGCAACTGCCGCTGGGCATGTTCGCCGAGACCCGCTACGCGGTGCAGGAGTTCGGCCTGGAGCCGGGGGACCGGCTGTTCGTGGTCAGCGACGGGGTGTACGCGGCAGAGCCGGACGAGCAGGAGCCGTACGGGAATCGGGCGATGGCCCGGGCGATGCGGTCCACTCGGTTGCAGCCGGCGACCGAGGCAGTTGGTACGGTGATGCGCGAACTGCACGCGTACCATGCCGACGCGGATCTTCGCGACGACGCGGTCGTCGTCTGCCTGGACTGGCGCGGTTCCAGCCGGCCGGACGACGTCGGGCAGTGACCGGAGCGGCGGAGCGAACACGAGCGGGACGATCGCAGGGGACAGCGAGTGGAGCGACCTCCGAATCTTGCCGCGGCCGTCGAGGCGGCCGCCGAGGCGCTCATCGGTGTGCTCGACTCCGCCACCTCGCGGCACACCGTCAGCGTCTCGCCCACCCAGTTGCGGGTGCTGTCGTTGATCATGTCCCACCCGGACACCAACGTGAACCGGCTGGCCGAGCTGCTGGACGTGGTGCCGTCGTCGGCGAGCCGGCTCTGCGACCGGCTGGAGGCGGTGGGCCTGCTGCGCCGGGTGGCCGACCCGCGGGACCGTCGCGAGGTGCGCCTGCTGCCCACGAACGCGGCCGAGTCGCTCCTGCGTGAGCTGCAGGAGCGGCGGCACCGGGCGGTGCAGGCGGTGCTCGACCGGATGCCCAACCGGGTGCAGCACGAGCTGCTGCTGGCGTTGCTCGCGTTCGGGCAGGCGGCCACCATGACGGCGCCGCAGCCCGGCACCGACTCGACCGCCCGCTCCGCCTGACCGCCCCAGGACCCGCCGCCGGTCGCCCATTCAGCTAGTATCCTAGGACGCCCTGCAGGTTGTGACAGTCGACACCGTCACGACACTGAGCAGCGGCGCAGCACGGCGCCCGGGGCGGACGGGGAAGCCCGATATAGTGGCAGCGCAACTGGCCGGCCCGTGATCGACTCGATCCCGGGCCGCATCGGGGAGGTCCCAGCCCGGGATCGCAGAGGGCGCCGGCATCTGACCGGCCGGTAACGCGCACGTTCCTCCGGCGGCCGCTCGTACGGCTGCCGGACCGTGCTGCGAAGGGGGGGTTAGGGTGTCGCGTGGGCCGGCTCCGGCGGAGCATTCGGGGGACCCGTCGACGATCGCCGCCGATCGCGTCCTCACCCTGCCCAACCTGATCAGCTTCGTCCGACTGCTGGGTGTGCCGCTGTTCCTCTGGCTCTTCCTCGTGGTCCGGGCCGACGTGGTCGCCGTCGTGGTGCTGGCCGTCGGCGGCACCAGCGACTGGGTGGACGGCTGGATCGCCCGCCGGATGCGGCAGGTGAGCCGGCTGGGTGAGCTGCTCGACCCGCTCGCCGACCGGCTCTACATCCTGGCCACCCTGCTCGCCTTCACCGCCCGCGAGGTGGTGCCCTGGCAGTTCACCGCCGCGCTGCTGGCCCGGGAGCTGCTGCTGCTCGGCTCGCTGGGCGTGCTGCGCCGCCACGGCTACGGCCCGCCGCCGGTGCACTACGTGGGCAAGACCGCCACCTTCCTGCTGCTGGCGGCGTTCCCGATCCTGCTGCTGGCCGACGCCGCGCCGGGGGTGGCCACCGCCGCCGCGGCGATCGGGTGGGGGCTGGCCTGGTGGGGCCTGGTGCTCTACTGGGTCGCCGGCGCGATGTACGTGGTGCAGGCCCGCCGGCTGGTGCGGCAGATGCGCGCGCGGCGCGCGGGGGCGACGGCATGACCACGACGCGGCCGCCGCGTGACGGGGAGCGTGACCCGTCGGCACGGGTGTACGCGCCGGACTTCCTGACCGAGCTGTTCCGCAACCCGTTGGATCCGGGTTACGCGGACGCGGCGGCGCGGCGCGCGTCCGTGGGTCCGGTGTCGCGGCTGCGGCAGGTGCTGGGTCGGCCGGTGAGCCTGGTGGTGCTGGCGGTGATCGGGTTCCTGTTCGCGGTGGCCTACCGGGAGACGATGGCCGAGGAGCCGAGCCGGGCGACGGCGCGGGCCGGGTTGATCGCCGAGATCAAGCAGCGGGAGACGGAGACGGACCGGTTGACCGCGCGGGCGGAGCAGTTGCGCGAGGAGGTCGGCCGGCAGCGGGACGCGGCGTTGAGCGGCTCGCAGGCGTCCCGGCTGCGCACCCTGGAGGCGGGTACCGGCCTGGGTCGGGTGCGCGGCGACGGCGTGGTGGTGCGGTTGGCCGACGCGCCGCGGGACAAGGACGCGGTGACGGGCGCCGAGGCGGGGCCGTCGCAGGTGCTGTACTCGGATCTGCAGAAGGTGGCGAACGGTCTGTGGGCGGCGGGCGCGGAGGCTGTGTCGATCAACGGGCAGCGGTTGACGGCGACGACGACGATCCGGCAGGCCGGTGAGGCGATCCTGGTGGACTACCGGCCGGTGACGAGTCCGTACGAGGTGCAGGCGATCGGGCCGGGTTCGATGCGGGACACGTTCGACGACGGCCGGGCGGCGGCGTTGATGCGGGAGGTGGCTCGTACGACGGGCTTGTCGTTCGGGGTGAAGGAGGTCGACGACCTCGCCCTCCCGGCCGCGCCGGAGCCACGGCTACGCTACGCCGAGCCTCCGGCGAGTCCGAGTCCGAGTCCGAGTCCGAGTCCGTCGGGTTCGCCCGTCGGGGGTTCGTCCAGTCCCGAGCCGTCCGGCTCGGGAGTTTCTCCCCGTCCCTCCGGAGGTGGCCGATGATCGCGGTGCTGGCGTTGCTCGCCGGTGTGGTGCTGGGGGTGTATCTGGATCCCACGGTGCCGGCGGCGTTGCAGCCGTATCTGCCGATCGCGGTGGTGGCCGCGTTGGACGCGGTGTTCGGTGGGGTGCGGGCGAAGCTGGACCGGATCTTCGACGACAAGCAGTTCGTGGTGTCGTTCATCTCGAACGTGCTGGTGGCGGGTCTGATCGTGTATCTGGGTGACCAGTTGGGTGTGGGCGGTCAGTTGTCCACCGGTGTGGTGGTCGTGCTCGGTGTGCGCATCTTCGGGAACGTGGCGGCGATCCGCCGGCACCTGTTCCGGGCGTAGGTTGGTGGCGATGAGCGAGGAGCAGCGGGATACGGGCACGGGGTGGCCGCAGCCGGCGATGCCGGGGCGGCCGTCGGGTCCGGCGGGTGAGCCGGATCCGCGTCCGGACGCGCCGGATCCGGACGAGTTGAGCCCGTTGGCGCCGGTCGAGCCCGTGGCGCCCGTGGAGCCGGACGCGCCGGTGGAGCGGGAGGACGTGCCGGCGCCGGCGGAGGAGCCGGGGGCGGCGGCACGTGAGCGGGTGCCGGTGGCGCGGCGGTTCACGTCGGCGGGCGCGATGATCGGCGTGTTGCTGGCGTTGTTGGGGTTCACGCTCGTGGTGCAGTTGAAGACGACGTCGACGGATCCGACGCTCGCGGCGACGCGGGAGGAGGACCTGGTGCGGATCTCGTCGGATCTGGACTCGCGGGAGCGGCGGCTGCGCCAGGACATCGAGGCCCTGGAGGAGAGCCAGCGGCAGTTGCGCTCGGGTGAGCAGGGTCGGCAGGCGGCGTTGCAGGAGGCGACGCGGCGGGCGGACGAGCTGGGCATCCTGGCGGGGTCGCTGCCGGCGGTGGGGCCGGGCCTGGAGGTGCGGTTCTCGGGGTCGGACAAGGCGATGTCGTCGACGCGGATCCTGGACGCGGTGCAGGAGTTGCGGGGCGCGGGCGCGGAGGCGATGCAGATCCAGGGTGTGGACGGCACCGCGGTGCGGATCATCGCGTCGACGTATTTCGTGGACGGCTCGGGTGGTGGTCTGGTGGTGGACGGGCGTCGGTTGAGTGGTCCGTACACGATCCTGGTGATCGGTGATCCGGCGACGATGCGTACGGCCTTGAACATTCCGGGCGGGGTGGTCTCATCGGTGCGGGACAACGGCGGTAACGTGACGTCCGAGGATCGTGAGGTTGTGGAGGTTTCGCAGCTTCACGCGCCGATCAGGCTGGACCACGCCCGGCCGGTTTCCTGACCGGTCGCGGCCGCGCCGGTTTCTCCCGGTGCGCCGATGACGAAGGACGCAGTTGGTGATTCCTGAGGATCTGCGGTACACCGCCGAGCACGAGTGGGTGGTCGGTGGTGACGGTGGTGTCGTCCGCGTCGGTATTACGCACTTCGCGCAGGACGCCCTGGGTGACATCGTGTTCGTGCAGCTGCCGGACCCTGGTGCGGTGGTGGCGGCCGGTGAGTCGCTGGGGGAGATCGAGTCGACGAAGAGCGTCTCGGAGATCTACGCGCCGTTGAGTGGCACGGTGTCGGCGCGCAACGAGGCGTTGGCCGACACGCCGGAGGTGATCAACACTGATCCGTACGGTGCGGGTTGGTTGGTGGAGATCACTCCGGAGGATCCGGCGGCGGTCGAGGGGTTGTTGACCGCCGGCGCTTATCGCGAGCTCACCGAGAGCTGAGTTCGTGTCGTTCCGGGCGGCGGAGTTGGTTCCGCGCGTCCGGTTGCCCTGCATTTCGGCGCTGGCTAGGCTCGCCCAGTCGACCGAGAACCAATAGTTTGAGCGTTGCGGAGTGCGCCTTCCCGGGCACGGGGAGCCAGCCGCCGGGTGTGGGTTTGCCCGGCGGCCAGACCCGCCATTCCCCGACGCCGACCGAACAGATCCGTGAGGTGGTCCCATGACGCGCCCAGACGACGAGTTCCCCCCGCTCGACGTCACTTCGACGCTCAATCTCGGTTCGCTCGACGAAGTGCTGGAGGGGCCGGACACCGATGTGGTGCCGAGCCGCATGTCCGGTTCGTTGCCGCCGGGAATGGCGTTGCTGGTGGTTCGCCGGGGCCCGAATGCGGGTGCCCGGTTCCTGTTGGACCACGACGTGACGACGAGTGGGCGGCACCCGGACAGTGACATCTTCCTCGACGACGTGACGGTGTCGCGGCGGCACGCGGAGTTCCACCGGGACGGTGGCACGTTCACGGTGCGGGACGTGGGCAGCCTGAACGGCACGTACGTGAACCGGGAGCGGGTCGAGGCGGCCACGTTGAGCAACGGTGACGAGGTGCAGATCGGCAAGTTCCGGGTGGTGTTCATCGCCGGTCCGCGCCCGGAGGAGGAGGCCGGCCGGGGGTGAACGAGCCTGCGGCTTCGACGCCGTCCGGTGCGGGGCGCTCGCCTGGGCTGATGAGCATCGGCGAGGTGTTGGCGCAGTTGCGGGCGGAGTTTCCGGACGTGACGATCTCGAAGTTGCGGTTCCTGGAGGCCGAGGGCCTGGTGGAGCCGCAGCGGACGCCGGCGGGTTACCGGAAGTACGGCTGGGACGACGTGGCGCGGCTGCGGTTCGTGTTGACCGCGCAGCGGGATCAGTATCTGCCGTTGCGGGTGATCCGGGAGCAGTTGGCGGAGTGGGATTCGTCGGATGCGCCGTCGGGGCGGTCGCGGCCGAATCTGGTGGCGGTCGGTCCGGGTGGTGAGGTGCCGGGTCGGGAGTCGGCGGATTCGGTCGGGTCGCCCGAGGTGCGGTTGGGTCGCTCGGAGTTGTTGTCGCGCAGTGGCGTCGACGAGTCGACGTTGGTCGAGTTGGAGCGGCTCGGTGTGCTGGTGTCGGATCCGCCGGGGTGGTACGACGGGGATGCGTTGATCATCGCGAGTGCGGTGGCGGGGTTGGCGGCGTACGGGTTCCAGCCGCGGCATCTGCGGGCGTACCGGTCGGCGGCGGATCGGGAGGTCGGCCTGTTCGCGCAGTTGGTGGCGCCGTTGGCGCGGCAGAGTGATCCGGCGGCGCGGGGTCGGGCGGCGGAGACGGCGCGGGAGTTGATGGCGTTGTCGCAGCAGTTGCACGCGGCGTTGGTGCGGGTGGGGCTGCGGTCGACGTTGGGTCGGTGAGGTGTGGTGGGGGGCCGGGCGCCGTGGGGTGTCCGGCCCTTCGTCGTGAGTGGGCGCGTGCGGTTCGTCGGTGATGGGCGTGTCGTAGGCTTGCCGGGGTAAGCCTGTCTGTCGGGGCGTGGTGCTCGTAGCGCGTGGGACTTGCGCGTTCCGGTCCGTGTACGGTGCAGGGAAGGCGCGGTGCGAAGGTGACGACGACACGGAGGCGGCGGTGCGCGAGCTGAGCGTGGTCGGAGTTCGGGTGGAGTTGCCCAGCAACCAGCCGATCGTCCTGCTGCGGGAGGTCGAGGGGGACCGCTATCTGCCGATCTGGATCGGTGCGGTCGAGGCGACGGCGATCGCCTACGAGCAGCAGGGCGTCAAGCCGGCTCGGCCGTTGACGCATGATCTTCTGCGGGACGTGTTGGCGGCGGTGCAGGCGCCGTTGCGGGCGGTGGAGATCACCGAGTTGAAGGAGAACGTCTTCTACGCGGATCTGCTGCTGGGTGACGGGGTGCGGGTGTCGGCACGGCCGAGTGACTCGATCGCGTTGGCGTTGCGGGTTGGTGCGCCGATTCGTTGTGCGGAGCAGGTCCTCAGCGAGGCGGGGATCGTGATCCCGGACGAGCAGGAGGACGAGGTGGAGAAGTTCCGGGAGTTCCTGGATCAGGTGCGTCCGGAGGACTTCGCGGGTTGAGTGGTGCCCGGCCCGGTGGGTCGGGGTGCGCGGCGGCGGCGGTCACGGTGGTGGCGGCTGGCCGCCGTGTGTGCTGTCGGTGGCGCGGCGTGTCGGGTGTCTCCTGCCGGTGTAGTCCGCTCGTCGGCGTTAGGGTTGCCGTGTCGAGGGGTGCGCGTACGGGGAAGCGGACGTGGCGCCGCACGGGCGGGGAGGTTGGTCCGGATGCACGAGCCGCGAGATCCTGGTCCGAGTTCGGAGCAGCAGTTCGCCGACGGTGAGGTGGGCTACCGGGGTGTGACCGCGTGTTCGGCGGTGGGCATCAGTTACCGGCAGTTGGACTACTGGGCGCGGACGTCGTTGGTGGTGCCGAGTGTGCGGGACGCGTCGGGCTCGGGGACGTCCCGGTTGTATTCGTTCCGCGACCTGGTGGTGTTGAAGGTCGTGAAGCGGTTGTTGGACGCCGGGGTGTCGTTGCAGAACATCCGGAAGGCGATCGACGCGTTGCGGTCGCGTGGGGTGGACGATCTGGCGGGCATCACGTTGATCTCCGACGGGACGACGGTGTACGAGTGCCGGTCGCCGGAGGAGGTGGTCGACCTGTTGCAGGGTGGCCAGGGGGTGTTCGGCATCGCGATCGGTGGCGCGTTCAAGGAGATCCAGGGTTCGTTGTCGCATCTGCCGGCGGAGCCGGTGGGTGGGTCGGAGCCGGATGTTCCGGCGGTGGAGTCCGAGGTGGAGTCGGTGGGTGACGAGTTGGCGGCGCGTCGGGCGCGGCGTCGGGCCGGCTGATCCATCGGCGTCTCGTGTACGGGATCGCGTCGTGGCGTTTCGCCCGGCGCGATTCGTCGTTTCGGTGACGGACGGTGAGTGCGGCGGGGTGCCGGTGGCCGGTCGGCGGCAGGTGTCCGGGTGGGGGCGGGTGTGCGCAGGTGGCGGTGGGTGGCCGCGCAGTGTCCGAAAGAGACGGTACGCCGCCGGTGTTGACCTTGTGTGTTCGGGTGGGTGCGTGTGGGTGACCGGTCGGGGTGGTGTCGTTGACTGTCCGTGGTTGACGGTTGTCGGGATACCGATAGGCCCTGCGTGAAGTGTGGCGGCGGGCGCGCTATGGTCCGTCTCGGTCGTCGGCGTGTCGACGTCACGGTGTGTGACGCCGCGTCGGCTGGCGATGCCCGGCCGCGGCGCTGTCGCGGCTCTCCCTGGCGGAAGGACCGGCCATGACGGTGACGAGCGAGACCACCCCGATCTCCCACTACGACCGCATCGGCGGCGCGGCGGCGGTGAAGGCGGCGGTGGAGTTGTTCTACGACAAGGTGTTGGCGGACGGCGACCTGGCCGGCTACTTCGCCGGGGTGGACATGGCCGAGCAGCGGCGGCACCTGGCGTTGATGTTGGCGGTGGTGCTGGGCGGCCCGAACGAGTACGCGGGGCGGGGGCTGGCGGAGGCGCACCAGCCGCTGGACATTCCGGGGGCGCACTACGCGAAGGTGGGTGAGCACCTGACGGCGACGCTCGTGGAGTTGGGTGTGCCGGCGGATGTGATCGCCGATGTGCAGGTCGTGCTCGGTCAGGTGCGCGAGCAGGTCGTGTCGGCGGGGAACGCCTGAGCGTGGACGCGGCACGGCTCAAGCAGAGCTGGTCGCTGGTGGCCGGGCACGGCGACCAGGTGCCGCTCTACTTCTATTCGACGTTGTTCCTGGCGCATCCGGACACCCGGCAGATGTTCGGCACCAACATGGCCGGGCAGCGGGATCGGCTGGTGTCGGCGTTGGGGCACATCGTGTCGCACGTGGACCAGGTGGACCGGCTGGTCGGGTTCCTGCAGCAGTTGGGCGCCGACCACCGTAAGTTCGCGGTGCGCGCCGAGCACTACCCGGCGGTGGGTGAGGCGTTGCTGGAGACGCTGCGGCACTTCAGCGGCTCGGCGTGGACCGACGAGTTGGCCGCGGACTGGGCCGCGGCGTACGGGTTGGTCGCGCAGGTGATGACGGAGGCGGCGCAGGCGGCGGAGGCGCACTCCCCGCCGTGGTGGGTGGCGGAGGTGCTGGCGCACGAGCGGCGCACGTTCGACGTGGCGGTGTTGACGGTGCGGCCGCAGTATCTGTTGCCGTTCACCCCGGGTCAGTCGATCGGGGTGTCGCATCCGGCGGTGCGGTCGTGGCGGTACTACTCGCCGGCGAACGCGCCGCGTCCGGACGGCACGGTGGAGTTGCACGTGCGGGCCGCGCCGGGCGGCGCGGTGTCGTCGCGGCTGGTGTACGGGTGCGCGGCGGGGGATCAGGTGCACCTGGCGGCGCCGGTGGGGGACCGGTTGACGTTGTGGCCGGCCGGGTCGTCGGATCTGCTGCTGCTGGCCGCCGGCACCGGCTGGGCGCCGGTGAAGGCGTTGGTGGAGCAGGTCGCGGCGGAGGGTTCGGGGCGGCGGGTGGACCTGTACGTGGGGGCCCGTTCGCGTACCGAGTTCTACGACAGCGAGGCGATCGACAAGGTGGCCGCGTCGCATCCGTGGCTGCGGGTGTCGTACGTGGCGGGGTCGGATCCGCAACGCCCGGGTGAGGTGGCGCGGGTCGTGGACCGGGTGCTCGCCGACGGGGACTGGCGGTCGCGGCACGTGTACGTGTGTGGTTCGGACGAGATGGTGGGTCAGTCGGTGGCGGCGTTGACGGGGGCCGGTTACCAGCCGGGTCAGCTGCACCACGAGGGTTTCGGCAAGCACTGGTACGGGCCGACGTGGCGTACCGCGACCACCCCTGACGGAGGTATCTGATGTCGGCTCCGATCAGCGGTTACGACGCGCAGCAGGTGTCCGGGCCGGTGCAGGTGCGGTTGACCTCGGACCGGGTGCGGCGGTGGGAGTTCGGGTCGGCGGCGTTCACCCGCCGTGGCTACGAGCAGGCCGACGTGGACCGGTTCCGGATGCAGGTGGCCGACGAGTTGGATCTCCTGGCCGCGCAGGTGGCGAATCTGCGGGCGGAGAACGAGCGGCTCAACGACCATCTGGAGTTGCACCGGCACGGGGTGATCCCGAGCGCGGACAAGCCGGCGATGCCGGCGGCGAAGGAGGTCAACCTGCTGTCGGCGGCGCAGCGGGAGGCCGAGCAGATCATCGCGCAGGCCCACGACTACGCCCGGCGGGTCGCCGAGTACGCCCGCACGCAGTACGAGAGTTATCTGCGGGCTGCGGCGGAGGAGGCGCGGTCGGAGGCGGAGCGGGCGGTGGTGGAATATCGCGCCTCGGCGGGTCAGAACGTCGACGACGCGGTGGCCACCCGGGAGGCGTTGCGGATCTTCGGGGAGATGATGATGTCGCACATGCGGGCGGCGGCGCGGCATCTCGACGACGGCAGTGAGCAGTTGGCGCGCACGATGGAGCGCATCGCCCGGGAGGTGCCGCCGGCGGCCGGCGGCGCTCCGCAGCCGGCGTTGCCGCGTCACCAGCGCTGAGGTGTGAGAGGGGGCCCCTTCTCGACGCCAGGCGTTAAGAGGGGGCCCTTCCTTACATGCGGGCGACGGCGTCGGCGATGGGGGCGTCGCCGGCGACGAGTTCGACGGTGTGCCCGGCGGTGGCGGGGGTGTCGAGCAGGGCCAGGAGCACCCGGGCGACGTCGGCGCGGCTGATCGCGCCGGGTGGGACGGGTCGGGCGAGGGTGATCCGGCCGGCGGGTTCGTCGTCGGTGAGCCGGCCGGGGCGCAGCACGGTGACGTCGAGGTCGCGGCCGGTGACGTTGTCCTCGGCGGCTTTCTTGGCCCGCAGGTAGGCCGCCCACACGTCGTCGGTGCCGGGGGTGGGCGGCTGGTCCACGCCCATCGAGGAGACCAGCAGGTAGCGGCGGACGCCGGCGCGGGTGGCGGCGTCGGCGAGCAGCACGGCGGCGCCCCGGTCGACGGTGTCCTTGCGGTCGGCGCCGCTGCCGGGGCCGGCGCCGGCGGCGAAGATCACCGCGTCGGCGCCGGTGAGGTGCGCGGCGAGCGTGTCGACGTCGGTGTGTTCCAGGTCGCAGACGACCGGTTCGGCGCCGGCGGCGCGCAGCGCGGCGGCGTGCGCGGGGTTGCGGATCAGCCCGACGGCGGTGTCGCCGCGCCCGGCGAGGTCCCGCTCCAGCAGTTTGGCGATCTTTCCGTGGCCTCCGGCGATGACGACGCGCATGCGGTCAACGTAGCGCGGCGCGGTCCGTCGCGCCGGGCGTCCGACGGGTTCGATCACGGGGTTGGCGGGGCGCGGGGTGGGCGAGGCAGCATGGACGGGTGAGTGATGCGGTGGAGGCGTTGACGTCGCTGGTGGCCGGCGGGGGTGTGGTGGTGCTCAGCGGCGCCGGGCTGTCCACCGAGTCGGGCATCCCGGACTATCGGGGGCCCAGCGGCGCGGCGCGGCGGCACACCCCGATGACCTTCCAGGCGTTCACCCGGGAGCCGGACGCGCGGCGGCGCTACTGGGCGCGCAGCCACCTGGGGTGGCGCACGATCGCCCGGGCGGCGCCCAACGACGGGCACCGGGCGGTGGCCCGGTTGCAGCAGGCCGGGCTGTTCGGCGGGATCATCACCCAGAACGTCGACGGGCTGCACACCGCCGCCGGCGCCACCGAGGTGATCGAGTTGCACGGGCGCCTCGACGAGGTGACGTGCCTGGACTGCGGCAACGCCACCGGCCGCGACGAGCTGCACAGGCGGTTGAGCGAGGCCAATCCCGGCTTCGACGCGGCGGTGGCGCACGTCAACCCCGACGGCGACGTGGACCTGCCGGACGAGGCGGCGGCCGGGTTCCGCACCGTCGACTGCGCGGTGTGCGGCACGGGCATGCTGAAACCGGACGTGGTGTTCTTCGGCGAGACGGTGCCCGCGGCCCGGGTCGCGGACTGTTTCGCCCTGGTCGAGGGGGCCCGGGCGCTGCTGGTGCTGGGTTCGTCGTTGACGGTCATGTCGGGTCGACGGTTCGTGTTGCGCGCGGCGAAGCACGGCATCCCGGTGGGCATCGTCAACCAGGGGGCGACGCGCGGCGACGGCTACGCGACGCTGCGCGTGGACGCGCCGCTGGGCGCCACCCTGAGCGCGGTGGCGGCCCGGCTGGCGGCGGCGCCCGCCCCGGTGTGATCAACCCCCGGGACATGAGCCGGTGACACGGCCGCTGGTAGCGTGGGGGTCGCCGGTACCACCCACGTGGGAGAGACCGTCGATCAGGCGGCGCCGAAGGGGCAGATTCTCCCCGGAACCTCTCAGGCAAAAGGACCACGTGGGCAGGCGCTGTGGAGCGCGTCAGCGCGACTCAGGGGGAGGCCGACCCGTCGACCTCGCCCCCACAAGGAGCGCAGCGCATGACCGCAGAGCAGTTCGCCGACCGGCACATCGGCCCCGGGCCGGACGACGAGCGCCGGATGCTGGAGGCCGTCGGCCACAGCTCCGTCGACGAGCTGATGGACGCGGCGATCCCCGAGGTGATCCGCTGGCACGGCGCCCTGGACCTGCCGGCGCCGGCCGGCGAGCGGGAGGCGATCGCCGAGCTGCGCGCCCTGGCCGCTGACAACACCGTCGCCGTGTCGATGATCGGGCTGGGTTACCACGGCACGCACACCCCGGCGGTGATCCGCCGCAACGTGCTGGAGAACCCGGCCTGGTACACCGCGTACACGCCGTACCAGCCGGAGATCAGCCAGGGCCGGTTGGAGGCGTTGCTGAACTTCCAGACCATGGTCACCGACCTGACCGGCCTGGCGACGGCGAACGCGTCGATGCTCGACGAGGGCACCGCCGCGGCCGAGGCGATGACCCTCGCCCGCCGCGCGAGCAAGGTCAAGAGCCCGGTGTACGTGGTGGACGCCGACGCGCTGCCGCAGACCATCGCGGTGATCGCCGGGCGCGCCGAACCGCTGGGCATCGAGGTGCGGGTGCTCGACCTGGACGTCGAGGAGCTGCCGGCGGAGTTCTTCGGCCTGCACCTGCAGTACCCGGGGGCGTCCGGCGCGGTGCGCGACCACGCCCCGCTCGTCGACGCCGCGCACGCCGCCGGCGCGCTGGTGACCGTCGCGGCGGACCTGTTGGCGTTGACGCTGCTGCGCCCGCCGGGGGAGATCGGCGTGGACATCGCCGCGGGCACCACCCAGCGGTTCGGCGTACCCATGGGTTTCGGTGGCCCGCACGCCGGCTACCTGGCGGTGCGCGCCGGCCTGGAGCGGATGCTGCCCGGCCGTCTGGTCGGGGTGTCGCGTGACGCCGACGGCAACCCGGCGTACCGGCTGGCGTTGCAGACCCGCGAGCAGCACATCCGGCGGGAGAAGGCGACGAGCAACATCTGCACCGCGCAGGTGCTGCTGGCGGTGATGGCCGGCATGTACGCGGTCTACCACGGCCCGGACGGGTTGCGGGCGATCGCCCGGCGCACCCACGCGGCGGCGGCGCGGCTGGCGGCCGGGCTGCGCGCCGGCGGTGTCGAGGTGGCCGACGGGCCGTTCTTCGACACGGTCACCGCGACGGTGCCCGGACGCGCCGGCGAGGTGGTGGCCGCCGCGGCCGCGCGCACCGTGAACCTGCGGCTGGTCGACGCCGACCGGGTCGGCGTGTCCTGCGACGAGACGACCACGGCCGCGCACGTCGCGGCGGTGTGGGCGGCGTTCGGCGTCGACGGCGTCGACGGCGACGTGGACGCGGCGTTGCCGGCCGGGCTGGCCCGCACCTCGGACTTCCTCACCCACCCGGTGTTCGGCGCCCACCACTCGGAGACGGCGATGCTGCGCTACCTGCGCCGGCTGGCCGACTTCGACTACGCGCTGGACCGGGGCATGATCCCGCTGGGGTCGTGCACGATGAAGCTCAACGCCACCACCGAGATGGAACCGGTGACGTGGCCGGAGTTCGCGCACCTGCACCCGTTCGCGCCCGACGCGCAGACCGCCGGTTACCGGCGGCTGATCGCCCAGTTGGAGGGCTGGCTGGCGGAGGTGACCGGCTACGACGCGGTGAGCGTGCAGCCCAACGCCGGGTCGCAGGGCGAGCTGGCCGGCCTGCTGGCGATCCGCGCCTACCACCGCGACCGGGGTCAGGGGCACCGCGACGTGTGCCTGATCCCGTCGTCGGCGCACGGCACCAACGCCGCGTCGGCGGTGATGGCCGGGATGCGGGTGGTGGTGGTCGGCTGCGACGCCGACGGCAACATCGACCTGGTCGACCTCGACGCGAAGATCGACAAGCATCGGGACGCCCTGGCGGCGATCATGGTGACCTACCCGTCGACGCACGGGGTGTACGAGACGGGCATCGCGCAGTTGTGCGCGAAGGTCCACGACGCCGGCGGCCAGGTGTACGTCGACGGGGCGAACCTCAACGCGCTTGTCGGGTTCGCCAAGCCGGGCAGGTTCGGGGCGGACGTGTCGCACCTGAACCTGCACAAGACGTTCTGCATTCCGCACGGCGGCGGCGGCCCGGGTGTCGGGCCGGTGGCGGTGCGCGCGCACCTGGCGCCGTTCCTGCCCGGCGACCCGGTCGGCGGGCACGTCGACGGGCGGCCGGCGATCTCGGCGGCCCGCTACGGGTCGGCGGGGATCCTGCCGATCCCGTGGGCGTACCTGCGGATGATGGGCGCGGCCGGGCTGGCCCGGGCCACCGGCGTGGCGGTCCTCGCGGCGAACTACGTGGCGGTGCGGCTGCGCCAGCACTTCCCGGTCCTGTACGCCGGCAACAAGGGCCTGGTGGCGCACGAGTGCATCCTGGACCTGCGGCCGTTGACGAAGGCCACCGGCGTCAGCGTCGACGACGTGGCGAAGCGGCTGATCGACTACGGCTTCCACGCCCCGACGATGTCGTTCCCGGTGGCCGGCACGCTGATGGTGGAGCCGACCGAGAGCGAGGACCTGGCCGAGCTGGACCGGTTCTGCGACGCGATGATCGCCATCCGCGCGGAGATCGACAAGGTCGGCTCGGGAGAGTGGCCGGCCGGGGACAACCCGCTGTCCAACGCGCCGCACACGGCGGCGATGGTGTCCGGTGACGAGTGGCCGCACCCGTACCCGCGGTCGGTGGGCGCCTACCCGGGTGGGGTGGACCGGGCGGGGAAGTACTGGCCGCCGGTGCGGCGGGTCGACGGCGCGTACGGCGACCGGAACCTGGTCTGCTCGTGCCCCGCGCCGGAGGCGTTCGAGGAGTGAGGGTGTGCACGCCGGGGCGGTGGGCGCTCGCCGCCCCGGCCGGCGCGCCGACGGTCACCGTCGGCGCGTACGCTCACTGACGCTGCGTGAACGCTCAGGCGACGAGGGCGTGGCGGGCCGGTCCCCGGTGCGGGGCGATGGTCCGCCCGTCGGGGAGCAGCTCACCGGTGTCCTCGAAGACGATGACGCCGTTGCAGAGCAGGCTCCAGCCCTGCTCAGGGAAGCAGGCGAGAACGCGGGCGGCTTCGCGGTCGGTCGCGTCGGCGGAGGGGCAGGTGGGCTGGTGCTGACACATCGGGTTCTCCGGACTGTGGGGGCACTGTGTCATGGTTCACATGACCAGTGACGCACAGTACCAAGCGAAACTGCGCGGCATCGAGCAAGGTTGCGGCTTGTTCACCCAGAATCGGCTGAACGGATGAGCCGGAACCGTCCAGACGTCGTGGAAGCGCTCCCATACGTGCCTGTCGACGTGCCCGGCGCGCCGCCGTCCTGCCGGGCCCGGCTGGTCGAGACCGCCCGGCTGCAGTGGCGCGTCGGCGACGACGGCGACCCCACCGACCTGGCGCAGCGCTTCCTCGCCGCACACGGCGTACCCGTCGACGACCTGACCCGGCCCGGCCGGCACGACCGGCACGGGGTGTGCGGGGCGGCGCTGTTCCTGTCCGCCGCCGCCGGCGCGGACGCCATCGGCGCGCCGACCGGCGCGCCCACCCCCGCCCCGGCGCTGCCCGACCTGGTCGTGGTCGTCTACCGACACGCCGACACCCCGCCACCGCACCCGCCCGCTGCGGGCGGCTGGTGGCTGGGCGCCTGGCACGACAGCTGGACCCCCGCCGCGCACGCCGACGCCGTCGAGGCGGTCCGCGCCGCCATCGCCCGCGGCGACGTCTACCAGGTCAACCTCGTCGGGCACGCCGCCGCCGGGTACGCCGGCGACCCGCGGGCCGCGCTGGCCCGCCTCGCCGCGCTGCCCGGTGCCCGCTACGGCGGCACCCTGTCCGGGCCCGGCTGGACGCTGGGCTGCGCGTCACCGGAGACGCTGATCGCCGTGCAGGGCGGCCGGCTGGTCACCCGCCCGATCAAGGGCACCCGCCCGGCCACCGCCGCCGGTCGCCGCGAGCTGCTCGCCTCGGCCAAGGAACGCGCCGAACACGTGATGATCGTCGACCTGGAACGCAACGACCTGGCCCGGGTGGCCCGCACCGGCTCGGTGCGCGTCGACGAGCTGTTCGCCGTGCGCCGCTGGTGCGACCTGTGGCAGGCCGAGTCGACGGTGTCGGCGGCGCCCGCCGACGGCCTCGGCCTGGCCGACCTGCTGCGCGCGGTGTGCCCCGGCGGGTCGGTCACCGGCGCGCCCAAGCACGCCGCGCTGGCCGAGGTCGCCGCGCGCGAGCCGGTCGGCCGGGGCGCCGGGATGGGCGCCCTCGGCTGGGTCGGGGCCGACCGGCTCGACCTGGGGCTGACCATCCGCACCGCGGTGGCCGACGCCGACCGGCTGCACCTGTGGGCCGGCGGGGGCATCACCTGGGGCAGCGACCCGGCCGCCGAGGTCGCCGAGGCCGCCGCCAAGGCCGCCCCGGTGCGGGCGCTGCTCGCCGCCGGCTGAGCCCCCGCCCGCCGCCCGGCGGGACCGCCTGCCGCTCAGGAGGCCGCGGCGAACGCGTCCAGGGCGGCGACCACCCGCTCGCCGACGCCGTGCCCGCTGCCGTGCCCGCCGGACTCGACGATCTCCATCCGGGCGTCCGGCCAGTCCCGGGTCAGCCGCCACGCGACGTCTGGCGGGCCGCTGACGTCCAGGCGGCCCTGCACCAGCACCCCGGGGATGCCGGCGAGGCGCCCGGCGTCGCGCAGCAGTTGACCGTCGGGCAGGAAACCCAGGTTCGCGAAGTGGTGGGTGACCAGCCGGGCGAAGCCGTAGCGGAACACCGGGTCGGCGTAGCGGGCGCTGGGCGCGTACCCGCCGGCGAGCGAGACGTGCACGTCCTCCCAGTCGCACCAGTCGCGCGCCGCGTGCTCGCGCACCGCCGGGTCCGGGTCGTTAAGCAGCCGGGCGTACGCGGCGGCCAGGTCGCCGCCGCGCTCGGCGGCGGGCACCCCGTCGCGGAAACGCGCCCACTCCCGCGGGAACACCCGGCCCATGTCCCGGGTCACCCACTCGATCTCCCGGCGGGTGTTGGCCACCACGCTGAACAACACCAGCGCGCTCACCCGCCCCGGGTGGGCCTGCGCGTACGCCAGCGACAACGCCGAACCCCACGACGCGCCGCACAGCAGCCACCGCTCCACGCCCAGGTGCGCGCGCAGCGCCTCCATGTCGGCCACCAGGTGCCCGGTGGTGTTGACCGACAGGTCGGTGTGCGGGTCGGCGGCCGACGGGGTGCTGCGCCCGCAGCCGCGCTGGTCGAACAGCACGACCCGGTAGGCGGCCGGGTCGAACAGCCGCCGCCACGACGCGCCCGCGCCGGAGCCGGGGCCGCCGTGCACCACGAGCGCCGGCCGCCCGTCCGGGTTGCCGCAGGTCTCCCAGTGCACGAGTTGGCCGTCGCCGACGTCCAGGCGCCCCGACGCGTACGGCTCGATCGGTGGATACATGCGCGCGGCCCTCCCCGGCAAGATGCAACAGCGCTGTTACATTAGCGGACGTGACCGCCCCCCACCGCGACGCCCTCGGCACCCTGCTCCGCCACGTCCTGGACACCCTCGACGCCGACGTCGCCGCCGTGCACCACCGCCTCGGCCTCACCGACTACCGGCCCCGCTACTCACCCGTGCTGCGCGTCCTCGTCGCCGACGGGCCGCTACCCATCCGCGACCTCGCCGCCCGCGTCGGCGTCACCCACTCCGCCGCCAGCCAGACCGTCGCCGGCATGCGCCACGCCGGCCTGGTCACCCTCGCCCCCGGCGCCGACGCCCGCCACCGCATCGTCACCCTCACCGACCGCGCCCGCGCCCTGCTGCCCGCCGTCGAAGCCGAATGGGCCGCCACCACCGCCGCAGTACGCCGCCTCGACACCGAACTGCCCGTGCCCCTGGCCGACGAGCTGTACGCCGTCCTCGACGCGCTGCGCCGCCGCCCCCTGCGCGAGCGCATCGCCGACACCGGCCTGCTCCCGCCCCCGGGCGCGTAAGCAACGGATAACCTTCCGGGCATGACTATGCGCCCGATCCGGATCATCGGCGACCCCGTCCTGCGCACCCCCAGCGAACCGGTCACCACCTTCGACGCCGAACTCCGCGCCCTCGTGCAGGACCTGATGGACACCCTGCTCGGCGCGCCCGGACGCGCCGGCGTCGCCGCACCCCAGATCGGCGTCAACACCCAGGTGTTCGTCTACCACGCCGACGGGCACCGCGGTCACCTCGTCAACCCCACCCTGGAACTGTCCGACGAGCTCCAGGACGACGAGGAGGGCTGCCTGTCCATCCCCGGGCTCTACTTCCCGACCCCCCGCGCCCTGCACGCCACCGCCCACGGCTACGACCAGCACGGCGAACCGCTCACCATCACCGGCAGCGGCTTCCTCGCCCGCGCCCTGCAACACGAGACCGACCACCTGCGCGGACGGCTCTACGTCGACACCCTGCGCGGCGACACCCGCCGCCGCGCGCTGCGCGAGATCCGCGCCGGGCGCTTCGACTCACCCAGCCGCAGCCGCTGACGGCACCCGCCGCGTCAACGCGCACTCGGTGAACCCGGCCACCCGGGTGAACCCCAACCGCCCGTACAACCGCACCGCCGCCACATTGTCCGACCGCACGTTCAACGTGATGTGATCCACCGACGCCGACAGCCGGGCGCACAACGCCGCCACCGCCCCCGCCGCCAACCCGCGCCCCCGCGCGTCCGGCCGCGTCGTCACGTTGCCCACCGCCGCCACCCGCCACCGCGGCGAGAACACGTGCACCCCCGCCACCGCCACCAGGCGACCCCGCTCCCGCACCCCCACGTACTGACCCGTCTCCACCATCCGCGGATCGAACCAGTTCCCCGGATACGCCACCGCGTACAACTCCCGCAACTCCGCCAGATCCGCCACACCCAGCGGCTCACCCCGCGGCGCCACCGCCGCCAACCGCCCCGGATCCGTCAACGCCATCCGATCGTGCGGCGCCGACTCCGACACCGTGAACCACCGCGCCACCGTCGCCTCCAGACCGGGGGACAGGTGCGCCCACAACCGGGCCGGCAACACCGGCGCCGCCCGCGCCAACAACCCCGACAACGCCGCCACCCGCTCCGGCGCCGCGAACGCCAACAACGTCGGCAACTCCACCCCGTGATACAGCAACACCACCTCGTCGCCGGAGCGGAACCACGACGTGTACGGCCAGAAGAAATCGTCCAGATCACCCAACTGGTAGGCGTGCAACACCGGATCCCGACCCAACAGGGCAGCCAACACCGCCCGGTCGTGCTCCGCCCGCACCGCCACCTCAACCCACCATCCACTGGTCGTAGGCCAACCGCGCCACCAACGCCACCACCACCAGCAGCAACACCACCCGCACCAACCCGGCGCCCCGCCGCAACGCCATCCGCGCGCCCACCGCCGCGCCCGCCACGTTGCACACCGCCATCGCCGCCCCCAACCACCACCACACGTGCCCGCCCACCCCGAACACCACCAACGCGCCCAGATTCGTCCCCGCGTTCACCACCTTCGCCATCGCCGACGCGTGCACGAAATCCGCGCCCACCAACGCGGTGAACGCCACCACCAGAAACGTCCCCGTCCCCGGCCCGATCAACCCGTCGTACAACGCGACGACCAACCCGGCCACCACCACCGCCGCCACCACCCGCCACCGGGTCCGCCGCGACGGCACCGCCACCGTGCCCAACCGCGGCCGGGTCACCACGAACACCGCCACCGCCACCAACACCGCCAACACCACCGGCCGGTACGCCCCCGCCGGCACCGCACCCGCCAACGCCGCACCCACCCCCGCGGTCACCACCGCCAACCCCGCCGCCGGACCCGCCACCGCCCAGTCCAGCTTCGTCCGCCGCGCATACGTCACCGCCGCCGTCGACGTCCCGAAGATCGCCGCCAACTTGTTCGTCCCCAACGCCGTCGCCACCGGCACCCCCGGCGCCGCCACCAACAACGCCGGCAACAACACCAACCCACCACCACCGACCACCGCGTCCACCCACCCCGCCAGGGCGGCCACACACAGCAACGTCGTCAACGCCCACGCATCCACGCCGCGCATTCTGCCCACCCCGCCACCACCGGGGAGAACACCTGTGGCCAGCCTCACCGGCCCCGACGCCGCCGCACCCACAACCCCACGCACGCCACCGCCACGAACACCACCATCGAACAGCACAACAGCTTCAGCACCCGGCCAGCCTGCCACGGCGACGTAGGGTGTGCAGGTGCGCCTGGCCACCTTCAACCTGCTGCACGGCCGCTCCCTCACCGACGGGCTCGTCGACCCCGACCGGCTCACCGCCGCCGTCACCGCCCTCGACGCCGACGTCCTCGCCCTGCAGGAAGTCGACCGCGACCAGACCCGCAGCGGCAACCTCGACATCACCGCCCACGCCGCCCGCGCCCTGCACGCCGCGCACCACCGCTTCGCCGCCGCCGTCGTCGGCACCCCCGGCGAACAGTTCCGCCCCCTCACCCACGACGACGACGGACACGGCGAACCCCTCTACGGCGTCGGCCTGATCAGCCGCCACCCCGTCCGCTCCTGGCACGTCACCCGGCTGCGCGCCGCACCCGTCCGCTCACCCATCTACGTCCCCGGCCCCGGCGGCGGCCTCCTCCTGCTCCGCGACGAACCCCGCGTCGTGCTCGCCGCCGTCCTCGACACCCCCCACGGCCCCCTCACCGTCGCCGCCACCCACCTGTCCTTCGTCCCCGGCTGGAACGCCTGGCAACTCCGCCGCGTCGTCCGCGCCCTGCGCGCGCTACCCGCCCCCCGGATCCTGCTCGGCGACCTCAACCTCCCCGCCGGCGCCGCCGCCACCCTCAGCCGCTGGCGGCCCCTCGCCCGCCTCGCCACCTACCCGGCCGGGCAACCCCGCGTCCAACTCGACCACATCCTCGCCGACCCCCACCACCTCGACCGGCTCCCACCCGTCACCGCCGCCACCACCCCGCCGTCGACCATCTCCGACCACCGGCCCCTCGTCGTCGACCTCGGCTGAGCCGACTCACCCCACCCCGGACAGCCGCCGCGCCGCCTCCACCGCGTTGCGGAACAACATCGCCACCGTCGTCGGACCCACCCCACCGACCCGCGGCGTGATCGCCCCCGCCACCTCCGCACACGACTCGTCCACGTCCGGCAACAACCGCCGCCCCTCGTAGCGCACCCCACCACCGACCACCACCGCACCCGGGCGCACATGCTCCGGCCGCACGATCCCCGGCACCCCCGCCGCCGCCACCAGGATCTCCGCCCGCCGCGTGAACCGCGGCCAGTCCGCCACCCCCGTGTGCACCACAGTCACCGCCGCGTTCGCCGTCGGCCGCTTCTGCGCCAACAACATCGCCAACGGCCGACCCAACGTCGCACCTCGACCCAGGATCACTACCTCACGACCCGACACCGGCACCCGGTGAAACGCCAACAACGCCTCGATCCCCGCCGGCGTACACGGCAACGGACCCGGCAACCCCAACGCCAACCGGCCCATGTTCACCGGATGCATCCCGTCGACGTCCTTGTCCGGATCCAGCCCGGCCAACGCCCGGTCGTAGTCCAGATGCCCCGGCACCGGATGCTGCACCAACACCCCGTGCACACCCGAGTCGGCGTTGAAATCCGCCAACACCGCACCCAGATCCGCCTGTGACGCCGACGCCGGCAGACGCACGTGCGGCGACGCGAACCCCAACTCCGCCGCCTGCCGCTGTTTGATCCGGATGTAACCCGCGCTCGCGTCGTCGTCACCCACCAGCACCGTCGCCAACGCCGGCGTCACCCCCGCCGCCCGAAGCTCCGCCACCGACGCGGCCACCCCGGCCAACACCTGATCCGCCACCGGCCCACCCGGCAACAACCGCGCCGTCGCACCGGACGTCACCGAAACCGAAGAAGAAGACATGCGACACCTCGCCCGCAGGGGCCCAGGCGGTCGACCCCCACGACGAGCTCCCCGATGGTTCACCCATCCCCGTGCCGCCAGTCGCGTCCCCCTCAGCCTGCCACAGCCCGCCGCGCCACCGCATCCACCACCGACTGCCACGCCGGCAACGACGCCAACACCGCATCCACCCGCCGCCGCCGATCCACCACCGACCCCACCCCCAGATCCGCCAACGCCGCCGCCAACCCCGGCCGCCACACCCGCTCCCGCTCCGGCGCCACCGCCGCCAACACCGCCAGACACCGCGCGTACGTCACCACCACCCAGAACATCGCCTCCCGGTGCCGGCCCGCCGCCACCAACTCCGCGCCGCCGTCGAACACCACCGGCCGCCCCGCCGCACCCAGATCCGCCCCGAACGCGAACCCGTCCCGCGGCAGACCCGACACCTCCTCGAACACCCCCGCCAACCCGGCCAGATGCTCCCGCACCCGCCCCGCGCCCACCCCACCGCCGTCCAACGTCGCCAGCAACTCCGGATAGCACCCCCCGAAACCGTGCGCCCCCAACACCTCCGCCGCCCGCACGTACCGCCGCCGCACCGTCGGATCCACCAACCCCGCCACCGCCGGCCACACCGCCACCAACGACGTCGGGAACACCCACCCCAACACCTGATCCGCCAACGACGCCCCCGCATCCCACGCCCGCAACCCGTCCTCCACCCGCCGCCGCACCCCCGCGCACCGCCGCCGCACCCACACCGGATCCGCGAACCCCGCCGCCACCCGCCGACGCACCGCCGCCAACCGCCCCGACGGATCCGCGATCACCCCGTCCACACGGAACAACGGCGCGAACACCCACGACCCCAGCACGTCCTCCGGATCACCCACCTGCCCCCACGTCACCGAACTGACCTCCAGCAACACCCCCCCGACGCACGAACTTGCCCACCTTCACGCCGGGGGAGTCCCGCACCAGCAGCACGTCCACGTCCGACGACGCCGGCAACACCGCGTCGTCCGGCAACCCCACCGTCGACCCGCTGAACAACGCCCCCTCCACCGACGGATCGACGAGCATCCGCTCCCGCACCCAGTCCACCGCCACCGCCCGCGCCGCACCCACCCGCATCGGCGACCTCCCCGCCCCGTCACGTCCACTCATCCGGACGACAGCCGGAACACCGGCCAACCGATCTCCGTACGCCACTGCGCCGCCACCCCCGTGTCGCGCGGCCCCACCAGATACGTCTCCCGGACCGGCCCGTCCACCGCCAACGCGTGCCCCACCACCCACCCGCCGAGCCGCCCGTACGTCACGTCGATGTCGTCGTGCGGCCCGACGTGCACCGCCACCGCGAACTCCGCCGCCGGCAACTCGACCACCTCCACCCGCCCCGACGGGCGCGGATCACGCACCGGCCGGTACACCACCACGTCACCCACCCCAGCGGTGAACAACTCGTTGGCGTACTGCCCACCCGGCGGTCCGACCCGCTCACCCACCGGCCACACCGCGTCCAACTCGGCCATCGCCCCGTCGTACCAGGCGCCCGCCCCCGCCAACTCGACCCGACCCCGAACCCCGGCGACCACGCACCCGGGCACCGACCGCACCTCCACCGACAACCCACCGTCCCGCGGACCCAACAACCGCCGCAACGCCACCACCGACCCACGGGTACGCTCCAACGCCTCCTCCAGCCGACGCAGGTGCCCCGCGACCACCGCCGCACGCCGATCCGGGTCGTCGGTCGCCAGGATCGCCCGCACCTCGGCCAACGGCACGTCCAACTCACGCAGTCGGTGGATCACCTGCGCCGTCGGAATCTGCTCCGTACCGTAGTAGCGGTAACCGGTGAACGGATCAACGCGCTCCGGCTCCAACAGCCCGGCCTCGTGATAGCGACGCAACGTCCGCACACTCAACTGGGTCACCGTCGCGAACTCACCGATCGTCAGCCCCCTCCGCACACCACCCACTCTGCACCCTCCCCACGCGGGACACCCGACGACTTGACCCTCTCCCGACGAGAGACCTCACGGTGGGCACATGGACACGACCGACTGGACCCGAGCCGACGTCATCGCACCCGACGAACTGCCCGAGACGATCACCCGATACCTCACCGCACACCAGGCACGCGACCTCGACACCGCCGTCGCGCTCCTCACCCCCGACGCGTCAGTCACCGACGAAGGCCGCAACCACCAGGGACCCGAGCAGATCCGCGACTGGCTGTCCCGCTCGACAGGCGAATACACCTACACCACCCAACTCACCACCGCCGCCAAGGTCGACGACCGGCACTACGACGCCGTGCACCACCTCGAAGGCGACTTCCCCGGCGGCACCGCCGACCTGCACTTCCGCTTCACCCTCCACGACGGGCTGATCACCCGCCTGGTGATCGAACCGTGACCACCCCGACCCGGGCCGCGAGAACCTGGTTCATCACCGGCGGCGTCCCGGCGGCTTCGGCATGGCCTACGCCGAAGCCGCCCTCGACGCCGGCGACCGGGTGGTCCTCACCGCCCGACGCACCGAACCGCTACGCGACTGGGCGGCCACCCAGCCGGACCGCACCCTCGTCCTACCCCTGGACGTGACCGACCCCGCCCAGGTACGCAAAGCCGTCACCACCGCCGAGTCCCGATTCGGCGGCATCGACGTGCTGGTCAACAACGCCGGCCGCGGCTGGTACGGGTCCGTCGAGGGCACCCCCGACCCCGACGTGCGACACCTGTTCGAACTGAACTTCTTCGCCGTCCTGACCGTCACCCGCGCCGTCCTGCCCGGCATGCGCGCCCGCGGCACCGGCTGGATCGTCACCATGTCCTCCGCCGCCGGCCTGCGCCCGGTCACCGGGTTCGGCTACTACAGCGCCGCCAAACACGCCATCGAAGGACTGACCGACGTGCTGCGCGACGAGGTCGCCCCCCTCGGCATCCGCGTGCTCACCGTCGAACCCGGCGCCTTCCGCACCCAGGCCTACGCCGGATTCGCCGACCAGCCGATCCGCGAGACCGTCCCCGACTACCAGCCGATGCTCCACCAGGTCCGCACCGCGATGATCGACCAACACGGCACCCAACCCGGCGACCCCCGGCGCGGCGCCCGCGCCGTCCTCGCCGCGATGGACCAGGACCCGCCACCGCGACGCCTCGTCCTCGGCAGCGCCGCGTTCGACACGGTCACCGCCGCCCTCGACGACAAGGCCGCCGACATCCGGGCCAACGAGAGCCTCTCCCGCGACGCCGACTACCCGACCACACCCCGCTAGGGACCCGACAACCCGGACAACGCGCGGTTCGTCCGGTTCGCCGCCACCGCCGCCCGCTGCTGGCCCGCCGTCACCTCGATGTACGTCTGCGACGACGCCAACGACGCGTGCCCCAGCAACCGCATGATCTCCGCCGCGCCCGCCCCGTCCTCCGCCAACCGCGTCGCGAACGTGTGCCGCAACGCGTGCAACCGCGCCCCGCGCGGCACCCGGTCACCGATGCCCGCCCGCCGGTAACACGACTCCACCAGATACTGCAGGCCACCCCGACGCAACGGCTCACCCCGCCGGTCCACCAGGAACGGCCCGTCCGGCCGCACACTGCGCCCCCCGAACCGCGCCCGCCGGCTCTCCAGATAGCCGCTCAGCACCCGGTCCACACCGGCCTCGATCGGCACCGTCCGGGGCCGGCCACCCTTGCCCGCCACCTCGACGCGCCGCTCGCCGTCCCGCCCGACCACCGACGACACCCGCAACGCCAGCAGCTCCGACAGGCGAAGGCCCGCGCACAGCGCCAGCGCCAGCACCGCCAGGTCCCGTTCCGGCCACGGGTCGCGCTGGCGGCCCTCGGCCCGCGCCACCGCCGCCAGCAACTCCTCCGGGGTGTCCTCGCCGCGCAGCGGCTTGGGCCGGGGGAGCGGCGTGCGCGGGCGCCCCACCGCCGGCATCGGATTCCCGGGTACGACGCCCTCGGCCACCAGGAACGTGAAGAAGCTGTTCCAGGTGGACCAGGCGCGGTGCACGGAGGCGGCGGCGCGGGGAGCGGCGAACCGGGCGAACGCCGCGCGCATCACCCGGGGGGAGAGGGCGGTGACCGGCAGCCGGCCCGGGGGGAGGGGAGTGGCGTCGTCGCCGGTCGCCAGCGCCGCCACCGCGTACAGGTCCCGCCGGTACGCCGCCAGGGTGTGGGGGGAGGGCTTGCGGGTGGTCCGGGCGGTCAGGAACTCCTCGATCAACACCCCGACTGCTTCGTCCGGTTTGTCATGCATAAGGGATATTATGCATGATTTTCGTGTTCGCGCCAGGCCGCCACCCGGGGGAGAGCGGGGCGGGTAAAGCGATTGCCACGACCCGCAGACTGGGCCGCATGGTGGAGATCGACGACGACCTCGTCCGCACCCTCGTCGCCGCGCAGTTCCCGCGATGGGCGCACCTGCCGGTCGCCGCCGTGACCCGGCAGGGGTGGGACAACCGGACCTTCCGCCTCGGCGACGAGCTGGCGGTCCGACTGCCCAGCGCCGAGGGCTACGCCGCCGGCATCGCCAAGGAGGACCGGTGCCTGCCGATCCTGGCCCGCCACCTGCCGCTGCCGGTGCCCGAACCGGTCGCCACCGGCGCACCAGGCGCCGACTACCCGTACCCCTGGTCGGTGCGACGGTGGCTGCCCGGCGACACCCTGGCGGCCGCCCACGACCTCGACCGCGTCGCCGTGGCCCGCGACCTCGGCGCCCTGCTGGCGGCGCTGCGGCGGGTCCCGACCGCGGGCGGGCCGGTCGCCGGGCGGCATTCCGCGTTCCGGGGCTGCCACCCGAGCGTCTACGGCGACGAGGTCGAGCAGGCGTTGGCGGTGCTCGGTGCCCGGGTGGACGCCGCGGCCTGCCGGGCGGTGTGGGCGCGGGCGGTGACGTCGGCCTGGCCGCAGGCGCCGGTGTGGTGCCCGGCGACGTCTCCGCCGGGAACCTGCTCGTGGCGGACGGGCGTCTCGCCGCGGTGATCGACTTCGGGCAGTGCGGGGTCGGCGACCCGGCCTGCGATCTGGTGCCGGCGTGGACGTGGTGCGTGGGCGCGGAGCGCGCGGTGTTCGCCGACGCGGTCGGGTTGCCGGCCGACGCGTGGCGGCGGGCGCGCGGCTGGGCGTTGTGGAAGGCGCTCGTGACGCTCGCGCGGGGCCCGGACGAGGAGCAGGCGCGGGCGTTGGTCGCGGTGCTGGCGGATCCGGTGGTGGAGTGAGGCGCGGGGAGGCCCCGATCCGGCTTACTTGACATAATGTAGATTATCGAACCTATCGTGCGGGGCGGCGATGTCCGGCATCGCCGCCCCGACGGGGTCAGGCGCCGACGTAGGCGGCGAGGTGTTCGCCGGTCAGCGTGGACCGGGCCGCGACCAGGTCGGCCGGGGTGCCCTCGAAGACGATCCGGCCGCCGTCGTGCCCGGCGCCCGGACCGAGGTCGACGATCCAGTCGGCGTGCGCCATGACCGCCTGGTGGTGCTCGATGACGATGACCGACTTGCCGGATTCGACCAACCGGTCGAGCAGGCCGAGCAGTTGGGCGACGTCGGCCAGGTGCAGGCCGGTGGTCGGCTCGTCGAGGACGTAGACGCCACCCCGGTCCCCCATCCGGGTGGCGAGCTTGAGCCGCTGCCGCTCCCCTCCGGACAGCGTGGTCAGGGGTTGACCGAGGGTGAGGTAGCCGAGACCGACGTCGGCGAGCCGGTCGAGGATGGCGTGGGCGGCCGGGATGCGCGCGTCGCCGGCGCCGAAGAACTTCTCGGCCTCGCCGACCGGCATGGCGAGGACCTCGCTGATGTCGCGGCCGCCGAGGTGGTAGTCGAGGACGGCGGCCTGGAAGCGCTTGCCCTCGCAGTCCTCGCAGGTGCTGGCGACGCCGGCCATCATGCCGAGGTCGGTGTAGATGACGCCGGCGCCGTTGCAGGTGGGACAGGCGCCTTCGGAGTTGGCGCTGAACAGGGCGGGCTTGACGCCGTTGGCCTTGGCGAAGGCCTTGCGGATGGGGTCGAGCAGGCCGGTGTAGGTGGCCGGGTTGCTGCGGCGGGAGCCGCGGATGGCGGTCTGGTCGATGCTGACGACGTCGTCGCGTCGGCCGAGTGAGCCGTGCACGAGGCTGCTCTTGCCGGAGCCGGCGACGCCGGTGACGACGACCAGGACGCCGAGTGGGATGTCGACGTCGACGTCGCGCAGGTTGTGGGTGGCGGCGCCGCGGATGGGCAGGGTGCCGGTCGGGGTGCGGACGGTGTCCTTGAGGGTGGCGCGGTCGTCGAGGTGGCGGCCGGTGACGGTGTGGCTGGCGCGCAGGCCGGTGACGGTGCCCTCGTAGCAGATGGTGCCGCCGTCGGTGCCGGCCCCGGGACCGAGGTCGACGACGTGGTCGGCGATGGCGATGGTCTCCGGTTTGTGTTCGACGACCAGGACGGTGTTGCCCTTGTCGCGCAGGCGCAGCAGGAGGTTGTTCATCCGGGTGATGTCGTGCGGGTGCAGGCCGATGGTGGGTTCGTCGAAGACGTAGGTGACGTCGGTGAGCGACGAGCCGAGGTGGCGGATCATCTTGGTGCGTTGGGCCTCTCCGCCGGAGAGGGTGCCGGCGGGGCGGTCGAGGCTGAGGTAGCCGAGGCCGATCTCGACGAAGGAGTCGAGGGTGTCCCCCAGCGCGGCGATCAGCGGGGCGACGGAGGGGTCGTGCAGGGCGCGTACCCAGGTGGCGAGGTCGCTGATCTGCATGGCGCAGGCGTCGGCGATGTTGATGCCGTTGATCGTCGAGGAGCGGGCTTCGGGGGCCAGGCGGGTGCCGTCGCAGTCGGGGCAGGTGGTGAATGTGACGGCGCGTTCGACGAAGGCGCGGATGTGGGGCTGCATGGCGTCGACGTCCTTGGCCAGCATGGACTTCTGAATGGCCGGGATGAGGCCGGTGTAGGTGACGTTGATGCCCTCGACCTTGACCTTGGTGGGCTCCTTGTGCAGGAGGTCGTGCAGTTCCCGGTCGGTGTAGTCGCGGATGGGCTTGTCGGGGTCGAACATGCCGCTGGCGCGGAAGATGCGGCCGTACCAGCCGTCCATGCTGTAGCCGGGGATGGTGATGGCGCCCTCGTTGAGGGTGCGGTCGGCGTCGTAGAGGACGGTGAGGTCGAAGTCGGTGACGGCGCCGCGGCCCTCGCAGCGGGGGCACATGCCGCCGAGGCGGGTGAAGGTGCCCTTCTTGGTCTGGGTCTTGCCGGGGCCGCGGTCGACGGTGATGGCGCCGGCGGCGCGGACGGAGGGGACGTTGAAGGAGTAGGCGTTGGGTGGGCCGATGTGGGGGTCGCCGAGGCGGCTGAAGAGGATGCGGAGCATGGCGTTGGCGTCGGTGGCGGTGCCGACGGTGGAGCGGGGGTCGGCGCCCATGCGTTCCTGGTCGACGATGATGGCGGTGGTGAGGCCTTCGAGGATGTCGACCTCGGGTCGGGACAGGGTGGGCATGAAGCCCTGGAGGAAGGCGCTGTAGGTCTCGTTGATGAGGCGTTGGGACTCGGCGGCGATGGTGGCGAAGACCAGGGAGCTCTTGCCGGAGCCGGAGACGCCGGTGAAGACGGTGAGGCGGCGTTTGGGCAGTTCGACGTCGACGTTGCGCAGGTTGTTCTCGCGGGCGCCGTGGACGCGGATGACGTCGTGGCTGTCGGCGTGGGCCTTGGGCATGGGTCTCCGTCCGGTTGGTGCGGTGTCGGGGCCGGCGCGGCGGGCCGGAAGGCGTACCGTACAGGGTACGGTACGCCTTCCGGTCAGCGTCGCTGGTTGATGCGGATGAGGTTGCCGGTGGGGTCGCGGAAGGCGCAGTCGCGGACGCCGTAGGGCTGGTCGGTCGGTTCCTGGACGACGTCGGCGCCGCTGGCCGTCAGGCGGTCGAACAGGCCGTCGAGGTCGTCGGTGGCGAGGGTGAGGGCGCCGTAGCTGCCCTTGGCGATGAGTTCGTGGATGGTGCGGCGTTCGTCGTCGGTGATGCCGGGGTCGACGGCCGGTGGGTGCAGGACGATGCCGGTCTCGGGTTGCTCGGGTGGGCCGACGGTGAGCCAGCGCATGGTGTCGCCCTGGCCGACGTCGTTGCGCAGGTCGAAGCCGAGGGTGTCGCGGTAGAAGGCGATGGCGGCGTCGGCGTCGGTGTGGGGCAGGAAGGCGTAGTGGATGGTGATCGTCATGGTGGTCACGCTAGCGGGGGTGGCTCGGTGCGGGCTTCTCGATTCCTGATCGGTCGGGCGGCCTGTTTGGTGAGGCAGGTGGGGGGTTCGGGGGTGTCGGGGGCGTGTCGGGCGCGGTAGGCGCTGGGTGGTTCGCCGACGAGTTCGGTGAAGCGGGTGCTGAAGGTGCCCAGGGACTGGCAGCCGACGGCGAAGCAGACGTCGGTGACGCTGAGGTCGCCGCGGCGCAGCAGGGCCATGGCGCGTTCGATGCGGCGGGTCATGAGGTAGGCGTACGGGGATTCGCCGTAGGTCTGGCGGAACTGGCGGCTGAGGTGTCCGGCGGACATGTGTTCGCCGCGGGCGAGGGCTTCGACGTCGAGGGGGCGGGCGTACTCGCGGTCGATGCGGTCGCGGACGCGGCGTAGCCGGGTGAGGTCGCGTAGGCGTTGGGCGAACGCGGGGTCGTCGGGTCGCACGGGTGCATCTTCGCTGGCGGGTCGGGGTGTCGGCCACCTTCTGGGTGGGTGTTTCGCCGCGCGGGGCGGACCCGGGTGGGCTGCCCCGCGCGGCGGGGGTCAGCGCAGCCGGCGGGCGGTGAACCGGGTGGGCGGGTCGGCGATGGCGTCCTGGGCGGCGACGAGTTGCAGTTCGCGGGTGCCGGCGGCGAGGGTGGCCTCGAGGACCGCGAAGATCGAGTTGGTGGTGTGTTCGAGGGCGGTCTCGGGTGAGCCGGTGGTGGCGAGGTGCGCCAGGTAGAGGGCGGCGGTGACGTCGCCGCCGCCGTTGGGGCTGATCGGTAGCAGTGGGGTGGTGACGGCCCAGGCGCCGGCGGTGGAGACGGCGACGACGTCGAGGTGGTCGGCGGGCAGGTCGCCGTGCAGGACGCTGGTGACCAGGACGTGGTCGGGGCCGGTGGCGCGGACGGTGTCGACGGCGGCGAGCAGGTCGTCGAGGGTGTCGGTGCGGCGGTCGGCGAGGAACTCCAGCTCGAACTGGTTGGGGGTGACGATGTCGGCGCGGGGCACGACGGTGTCGCGGAGGTATTCGGGGATGCCGGGGCGGACGAACATGCCGCGTCCGACGTCGCCCATCACCGGGTCGCAGCAGTAGAGCGCGGCGGGGTTGGCGGCTTTGACCTGGGCGACGGTGTCGAGGATGACGGCGCCGACGGCGGGGTCGCCCTGGTAGCCGGAGAGCACGGCGTCGGCGGTGCCGAGCACGCCGCGGTCGGCGATGCCGGCGATGACGTCGGCGACGTCGGTGGGGGCGAGCAGCGGGCCGCGCCAGGCGCCGTAGCCGGTGTGGTTGGAGAAGTGCACGGTCAGCACCGGCCACACCTCGTGCCGGAGGCGTTGCAGCGGGAACACGGCGGCGGAGTTGCCGACGTGGCCGTAGGCGACCGAGGACTGGATGGACAGGATCTTCACCGGCTCATCGTCGCATCCCGACCGGCGGTCACGCTGGGTGGTCGTCGGGCGACGGGCGGGGGTGGCGTCGACCGCTCGGCTCAGGGTTTCGACCGTCGGGCGCGGGGTGGGTTTGGGCGCAGCGTGCGGTGGGGGCATGAAGCGAGGGGTTCTCGCCATCTGGACGGAGGAAGCACTGATGCTTTCCGCACTCGATCGTCGGCACACCGTCGCGCCGCCGGGGTACAGCCGGTGGCTGATCCCGCCGGCGGCGCTGGCGATCCATCTCTGCATCGGGCAGGTCTACGCGACGAGCGTGTACAAGAACTCCCTGATCGCGCACTTCGACACCGGGCAGACGGCGATCGGCGTGATCTTCAGCATCGCCATCGTGATGCTGGGGTTGTCGGCCGCGGTGGCCGGCACGTGGGTGGAGGCGAACGGGCCGCGCAAGGCGATGTTCGTCTCGGCGTGTTTCTGGGCGGCCGGTTTCCTGGTGGGCGCGCTGGGCATCGCGACGTCGCAGTTGTGGCTGCTGTACCTGGGGTACGGGGTGCTGGGCGGCATCGGGCTGGGGATCGGCTACATCTCCCCCGTCTCCACGTTGATCAAGTGGTTCCCGGACCGGCCGGGTCTGGCCACCGGGTTGGCGATCATGGGGTTCGGTGGCGGGGCGATGGTGGCCTCTCCCCTGTCGCGGCAGTTGCTGTCGTTCTTCGACCCCGGGTACGACCCGTCGAACAGCGGGTCGACGGCGTCGGGTTCGGCACTGGTGTGGTTGTTCGTGACGCTCGGTGTCGGCTACTTCGTGATCATGATGTTCGGGGTGTTCAACGTGCGGGTGCCGGCGCCGGACTGGCGCCCGGCCGGGTTCGACCCGGCCACGGTGGCGGCGAAGCCGATGGTGACCACCGCGAACGTGTCGGCGGCGAACGCGGTGAAGACCCGGTCGTTCTGGCTGCTGTGGGTGGTGCTGTTCTGCAACGTGACCGCCGGGATCGGCATCCTGGAGCAGGCCAGCCCGATGATCCAGGACTTCTTCCGGGACAACGGCACCTCGGCGGTGTCGGTGGCGGCGGCCGGCGGGTTCGTCGGGCTGCTGTCGCTGTTCAACATGGCCGGCCGGTTCGTGTGGTCCTCGACGTCGGACGTGATCGGCCGTAAGCCGATCTACGTGGTGTACCTGGGTGTCGGGTTGGTGCTGTACCTGCTGCTGGCGTTGGTGGGGCAGAGTGCGACGGCGCTGTTCGTGCTGCTGGCGTGCGTGATCCTGTCGTTCTACGGCGGTGGGTTCGCGACCGCGCCGGCCTACCTGCGGGACCTGTTCGGCACGTTCGAGGTGGGCGCGATCCACGGCCGGCTGTTGACCGCGTGGTCGGCGGCGGGGGTGGCCGGGCCGCTGATCGTCAACGCGTTCCTCGACGCGCAGGGCGAGCCGGGGTCGTTGACCGCGTCGGCGTACCGGCCGGCGCTGTTCACCATGGTCGGGGTGCTGGCGGTGGGGTTGGTGGCGAACCTGCTGATCCGGCCGGTGCCGCAGCGGTTCCACGAGCCGGCGTCGGGCCGGGACGAGATGACGGACGGGCAGCCGGTGACGGCGGAGCGGAGCGGGTCGTGAACGAGCGCAGCGGTGGCGGGCAGCAGGTCCACCTGGTGGTGTCGTGGCTGGTGGCGGCCGTGCTGCTGGGCTACGGCGTGGTGCAGACGGTGATCACGGCGGCGAAGCTGTTCACGCACTGATCGGCGGGCGGGCGGCGGCTCGGGGTGTCTCCCCCGGGCCGCCGCCGTCGTCAGAGGCCGCCGGCGACGCGCAGCACCGCGCCCGTGGTGTAGGAGGCGTCCGGGCCGAGCAGGTGCGCGATCGCGCCGGCGACCTCGTCGGGTTCGCCGGCGCGGCCCAGCGGGATGCGCCCGGCGGCGCGGTCGGGGCGGTCGGGCACGCCGGAGCGGGCGTGGATGTCGGTGCGGATGATGCCGGGGGCGACGGCGTTGACCCGGATGCCGCGCGGCGCGAGTTCCTTGGCCAGGCCGACGGTGAGGGTGTCGGTGGCGGCCTTGACGGCGGCGTAGTGGATGTACTCGCCGGGGCTGCCGAGTGTCGCGGCGGCTGAGGACACGTTGACGATCGCGCCGCCGGCGCCCATCCGGCGGGCGGCCTGCTGGGCGCAGAGCACGTAGCCGACGAGGTTGACGTCGACGACCTCGCGCAGGTCCTCGGCGCGCAGGTCGGTGAACGCGCCGATGGGGCTGGTGACGCCGGCGTTGTTGACCAGGCCGGTGAGCGGACCGAGCCGGTCGGCGGCGGCGAAGAGCCGCGCCACCTGCGCGGGGTCGGTCGTGTCGGCGGCGACGGTGACGGCGCGGCGGCCGGCGGCGCGCACGTCGGCGGCCACGGCCGCGGCGGCGTCGTGGTCGGCGCGGTAGCCGAGGACCAGGTCGTGCCCGTCGGCGGCGAGCCGTCGGGCCGTGGCCGCGCCGATGCCGCGTCCACCGCCGGTGACGATGGTGATCCAGGTCAATGCGTTCTCCCCTGCCCCGCTGGTGGAGGCGACGTTACCGTGTGCGGGACCACCGGGGACGGAGAGGACTGTCACATGGGGCGGGCGTTGGTGCTGGGCGGTGGTGGGGTGACCGGGGTGGCCTGGGAGCTGGGGCTGCTGGCCGGGCTGGCCGAGCGGGGTGTGGCGTGCGACGAGGCGGACCTGGTGGTGGGCACGTCCGCCGGGTCGGTGGTGGGGGCGCAGGTGTGCTCGGGGACGCCGCTCGCGCAGCTGTACGCGGCGCAGTTGCGCCCGCCGCGCGACGAGGTGCCGGCGCGGTTGGGGCTGGGCGTGCTGGCCCGGTGGGCGTGGGCCGGTGCGCGGGGTCGGGACGCGGCGCGGGCCCGGGCGCGGGTGGGCGCGTTGGCGTTGTCGGCGCGTACCCCGTCGGAGGAGTCGCGGCGGGCGGTGATCGCGGCGCGGTTGCCGGCGACGGTGTGGCCGGCGCGGCGGCTGCTGGTCACCGCGGTCGACGCGGCGTCGGGTGAGTTCGTGGTGTTCGACGCCGGCAGCGGGGTGCCGTTGGTGGACGCGGTGGGGGCGAGTTGCGCGGTGCCCGGGGTGTGGCCGCCGGTGACGGTGGGTGGGCGGCGCTTCGTCGACGGCGGGGTGCGTTCGCCGGTGAACGCGGATCTGGCCGCCGGCGCCGAACGGGTGGTGGTGTTGGCGCCGACGAGCGCCGCGGTCGGGCCGATGCCGCGGTTGTCGGTGCAGGTGGCGGCGTTGCGGTCGGCGGGGGCGCGGGTGGCGGTGGTGGCGCCGGACCGGGCGGCGCGCGCGGCGATCGGGCGCAACGTGCTGGACCCGACGCGGCGGGCGGCGTCGGCGCGTGCCGGGTTCGCGCAGGCCGCGGCCGTGGCCGACGAGGTGGTGGCGGCGTGGGGGTGATCGCCTAGGCTCACCGCATCGGTCGTCGGGCGCGGGAGGTTCGTGGTGGGTGTCGGTGTCGGTGACCTGGTCGAGGACTTCACGCTGCCGGACCAGACGGGCGCGCCGCGGCGGCTGTCGGAGTTCCTGGCCGCCGGTCCGGTGGTGCTGTTCTTCTACCCGGCGGCGATGACCCGCGGGTGCACGGCGGAGAGCTGCCACTTCCGGGACCTGGCGGCGGAGTTCGCGGCGCTGGGCGCGACGCGGGTGGGGATCAGCCGCGACCCGGTGCAGCGGCAGGCGGAGTTCGCCCGGCGGCACGACTTCGACTATCCGCTGCTGTCGGACGTCGACGGCGCGGTGGCCGGCGCGTTCGGGGTGCGGCGGCGCCTGCCGCTTGGCGCGTTGAGCACCCGGCGGATGACGTTCGTGATCGGCGCGGACCGGCGGGTGCTGGCCGTGGTGCACAGCGAGCTGAGCATGAACGAGCACGCCGACGCGGCGTTGCGCGCGCTCGGGGGCTGATCGCCGCGCTGTCGGCCCGGCCTGGTATCAAGGGCGGCAATCAGACAGGTGTACGGAAGAGGGCGTGGCGTGATGGCGGTCCAGGGTTTGTCCACTGACGAGGTCCAGCAGATCCGTGAGTCGTTGGCGGCGGGCCGGAAGCCGCGGGTGGTGTTCACCGAGGCGGCCGGGCAGATGGCCGGGCAGCTCGGGCAGGTGGTGGAGTTGACCGACCCGGCGGCGTCGGAGGAGTTCGTGGTGGTGCGTTTCGGCCGCGACGAGTTGCCCTTCTCCCCCGCCGACGTGGCGGTCGCGCCGCGGGGCGCCGGGCGTAAGCCGGCCGTCGAGGCGAAGCCGGAGCCGGCGCCGCCGAGCGTGCCGGCGGTTCCGGAGCCGGAGTTCGTGCTGGACACGCCGCGGGTGCCGGCGCCGCGGCGGGAGGAGCCGAAGGTGGAGCAGCAGCAGGTGGAGGCGAAGCCGGCGAAGCGGGCGGTGAAGGCGGCGAAGCCGAAGAGCCCGGCCGGGTTGACCGTGACGCTCGCCTACGCCGAGGGCGAGTGGACGGTCGCCGCGCAGCAGGGCACGAAGGCCCTCGCTCGGCCGTACGTGGTGAAGCCGGCGGAGGCGCTGCGGATGGTGGCGCTGGTGGACGTGCCCGGGGTGCAGGAGGCGGTGGAGCAGATCCTGGCCGCCGAGCGGGCCGAGGCGGAGCAGCAGGCGGAGAAGCTGCGCGCCGAGCTGGCCGAGATCGAGGCGCGGCTGGCCGAGTTGCGCGAGGCGCGCTGAGCGGGGTCCGGACGCCCCGCGGGGCCGGTGCGACCCCCTCGCCCCGGCCCCGCGTACCCCTGCGCCCACAGGTCCATCAGTGTTGCGGAATGTTCTGTACCCCGATTCGGCGGCGGAACACCCAGTAGGTCCAACCTTGATAGGCGAGCACGATCGGGGTGAACACCACCGCCACCCAGGTCATGATCTTCAGGGTGTACGGGGTGGACGCGGCGTTGACGGCGGTGAGCGTGCCGGCCGGGTCGCCGGTGGACGGCAGCACGTTCGGGAACAGCGCGGCGAACAGGGTGGCCACGGCCAGCGCGATGGCCACGGCGGTGCCGGTGAACGCCCAGCCCTCGCGGCGTACCCGGGCCGCGGCGAGGCCGCCGAGCAGGGCGAGCGCGGCGCCGGCGGCGAGCACGACGGCGGCGGCGCTGGAGCGGATGGTCAGCGACCAGCCGAGGAACGCCACCGCGGCCACGGCGGTGCCGGCGCCGAGCTTGACGGCGAGGGCGCCGGCGCGTTCGCGGATGTCGCCGGTGGTCTTGAGCGCGAGGAACACCGCGCCGTGGGTGAGGAACAGGCCCAGTGTGGTCAGGCCGCCGAGCAGCGCGTACGGGTGCAGCAGGTCGAGCAGGCCGCCGACGTACTCGTGGTCGGCGTCCAGCGGCACGCCCCGGAAGATGTTGGCGAACGCCACGCCCCACAGCACGGCCGGCACCGCCGAACCCCAGAAGATCGCCTGGTCCCAGCGGCGTTTCCAGGACGCCTCGGGGCGCTTGTGCCGGTATTCGAAGGCGACGCCGCGGGCGATCAGGGCGAGCAGGATGAGCAGCAGCGGCAGGTAGAAGCCGGAGAACAGGGTGGCGTACCACTCGGGGAACGCGGCGAACATGGCGCCGCCGGCGGTGATCAGCCACACCTCGTTGCCGTCCCACACCGGGCCGATGGTGTTGATCAGGACGCGGCGTTGCCTGTCGTCGCGGCCGAGCACGGGCAGCAGCATGCCGACGCCGAAGTCGAAGCCTTCGAGGATGAAGTAGCCGGTGAAGAGCACGGCGACGAGGAGAAACCAGACGGTCGTCAGTTCCACGGTGGGCTCCGGGTCAGTAGGCGAACGCGAGCGGGCGCTCGGCGTCGTCGGTGTCGTCGTCGGCGGGTTCGTCGCTGACGTCGGGTACGCCGGCGCGGGCGTAGCGGACCAGCAGCTTGAACTCGATCACCGCGAGGGTGGCGTAGATGAGGGTGAAGGCGGTGAACGAGGTGAGCACCTCGGTCAGCGAGACGCTGCGGGACACGCCGTTGCGGGTGAGCATCTCGCCGAAGACGATCCAGGGCTGGCGGCCCATCTCGGTGAAGATCCAGCCGAAGGAGTTGGCCAGCAGTGGCAGCACCGGCATGACCAGGCCGGCGCGCAGCAGCCAGCGGCTGGTGGGGGTGCGGCCCTTGCGCTGGCTCCAGAGCACCAGCAGGGCGATCGCGGCGGCGGCCAACCCGAAGCCGATCATGAAGCGGAAGCTCCAGTAGGTGACCGGGATGATCGGGGCGTAGTTGCCGGGGCCGTACTGGCTGGCGTACTGGGCCTGCAGGTCGTTGATGCCCTGCACGGTGCCGTGGGGGTCGCCGGTGCCGAGGAACGACAGCAGGTAGGGGATCTTGAGGGCGAAGACCTCGCGGCTGCCGTCGAGGCTGCCGACGGTGAGCACGGAGAACGAGGCGGGGCTCTCGGTGGTGTAGAGGCCCTCGGCGGCGGCCATCTTCATCGGCTGCACCTCGGTCATGATCTTGCCTTGGATGTCGCCGGTGAGCACCACCAGCGCCGAGGAGACCAGCACCACCCAGGAGCCGAACGTCGTGGCGAAGCGGTAGGCGCCGTTGTCGGCGCTGCCGCGGTTGCGCATCACGTGCCACAGTCCGACGGTGACCACCAGGGACCCGGCGACGAGGAACGACCCGGCGAGGGTGTGCGGGAAGGTGACCAGGGCGACCTTGTTGGTGAGCACGGCGACGAAGTCGGTCAGCTCGGCGCGGCCGCTGTCCGGGTTGATCCGGAAGCCGACCGGGTTCTGCATGAACGAGTTGGCGGCGAGGATGAAGTAGGCCGACAGGTTGGTGCCGATGGCCGCGGCCCAGATCGCGGCCAGGTGCAGCCGCTTGGGCAGCCGGTCCCAGCCGAAGATCCACAGGCCGATGAACGTGGACTCCAGGAAGAACGCGACGAGCGCCTCGATGGCCAGCGGCGCGCCGAAGATGTCGCCGACGAAGCGGGAGTAGTCGCTCCAGTTCATGCCGAACTGGAACTCCTGCACGATGCCGGTGACCACGCCCATCGCGAAGTTGATGAGGAAGAGCTTGCCGTAGAACTTGGTGAGTTTCAGGTAGCGCTCGTTGCCGGTGCGGTGCCACATCGTCTGCAGGATCGCGACCAGCACGGACAGGCCGATGGTCAACGGCACGAACAAGAAGTGGTAGACGGTGGTGACACCGAACTGCCAGCGGGCGACGTCCAACGCGTCCACCTGGAACCCCCAGCCTTCGTACTACGAGACGTAGTAGATACTACTCGGCGTCGTAGTGAAAACGTCAGGGTCGCAGGTCCCGAACCGACCCGGGACCAATGACCCTGATCACCTTGTCGCAGGGCCCGTCCCGGGCCCCGGGATCACTCCGGGGCGTGCGACCATCCACCACTGATGGACACCTCCCCCTGGCGCGCGCCGCTGCTGTGGCGCGGCGCGCAGACCCTCGCCCACGCCGTCGTGGCGCTGATCGGCCGGCTCGAGGTCACCGGCGACGTGCCGGCCGACCTGCGGCGCGGGCCGCTGATCCTGGCGGCCAACCACATCAGCCCGTTCGACCCGGTGGTGCTCGCCGCCGCCTGCCGGGCCCGCCGGGTCGCCCCCCGGATCATGGCCACCGGCGGGCTGTTCCGCACTCCGGTGCTCGGCGCGCTGATGCGCCGCGCCGGGCACATCCGCGTCGATCGGGGCACCACCGCCGTGCACCGGTCGCTGGAGATCGCCGCCGAGGCGGTGGCCGGCGGGTCGGTGGTGCTGGTCTACCCCGAGGGCCGCATCGGCCTGGACCCCGGCATGTGGCCGGAGCGGGGTAAGACCGGCGCGGCCCGGCTCGCCTTCGCCAGCGGCGCCGCCGTCGTCCCGGTCGCCCAGTGGGGCTCGCACGAGGTGCTGCCCTACCGCGCCCCCAAGGGGATGCTGCGCGCCCTGGCCCGGGCGCTGCGCCGCCGCCCGGTGATCCGGGTGCACTTCGGCGCCCCGGTGGCCCTGCGCGACCTGCGCCCCGGCGTGCCCGGCGCGGCCCGGCACGCCACCGACCGGATCATCGACGCGATCACCGACACCCTGGCCCCGCTGCGCCCGCACGAGCCGGACCGGCCGCGCCACGTGGACCCCGGCCGCCCGGTCGACCTCAGCCGCGCGCACCGGCGGCACCGAACCGGCTGAACCCGGCGCGCCCGCGCCGCCGGGGTGAGACCGTGACAGGCGTGGACGCACCCGTCGTGTTGATCACCGGCACCTCCACCGGCATCGGCCTGGCCACCGCCGTGGGCGCCGCCCGCGCCGGCTGGCGCACCGTCGCCACGCTGCGCGACCCGGACCGCGCCGGCCCGCTGCGCGCCGCCGCCGACGCCGCCGGGGTCGGCGACCTGCTGGAGGTACGCCGGCTCGACGTCGTCGACCAGGCCTCGGTCACCGCCTGCGTCGCCGACGTGGTGGCCCACCACGGCCGGCTCGACGCGGTGGTCAACAACGCCGGCGCCGGACACGTCGGCACGCTCGAACGCGAGAGCGTCGACGACGTGCGGGCGGTCATGGAGGTCAACTTCTTCGGCGTCCTGCACGTCAGCCGCGCCGCCCTGCCGCACCTGCGCGCCGCGAACGGCCGGCTGATCACCGTGACCAGCGTCGGCGGGGTCGTCGGGCAGCCGTTCAACGAGGCGTACTGCGCGGCGAAGTTCGCCGTCGAGGGGTTCATGGAGTCGCTGGCCCCGGTCATGGCCACCGTGGGCGTCAGCGTCTGCGTGGTCGAGCCCGGCGCGGTGGCCAGCGAGTTCGTCGCCAACGTCGGCGTCGACCCGGACACCGCCGTCACCGCCGCCGGGCCGTACGGGCCGGCGCTGCGCGCGTACCTCGAGCGCAGCGCCGGCGCGTTCGCGGCCGCGCAGTCCCCCGCCGATGCCGCCGCGGCGGTGGTGGCGACGCTCACCGATCCGGAGCCCGCGCCCCGGGTGCAGACCTCGGCCGCCGCCCGCCAGTTCGTCGCGGTGAAGCTGGCCGACACCGACGGCCTGGGAGTGACCGCCCTGACCGCCGGCTGGCTGCGCTGAGCCCCTCCCCCGCCGATCTTGCACTTGCTGCCCGGATGTATCGGGCAAACCGTCCCCGAACGGGGGCCGAAAGTGCAAGATCGGCGGGGGTTACGAGGCGGCGCGCAGGCGGGCGTCGAGGGTGGGCAGGTCGGGGACGAACCAGACCTGGTCGTGGCGGTTGGACTCGGCGACCAGCGCGCGCAGCGCGCCACTGGCGGCCAGGTGCGCGGAGATGTCGCCGACCACCACCAGGCGCAGCCGGTAGTTGACGAACTTCTGCATGACCTCCCCGGCGAAGCGGGTGCCCAACGCGAAGAAGCTCGGGTCGAGTCGCTCGGCGGGCACCGCCACCACTGTGGCGCCGGCGAACGCCGCGCCGATCAGGTCCAGCGCGTCGGCCTCGGTGGCGATCGGCGGGCCGGCCGGGTCGCAGACCAGCACCGTGACGCCGGCCCGCTCGTGCAGCTCGTCAGCCACCGTGGGTCTCCCCGGAGAGCAGGCCGTTGTCGCCGTCGAGCACCGCGTCGAGCAGGCGCAGCAGCTCGGCGGTGGCGCCCAGGTCGCCGAGGACGATGATCTTCATATGGTGCCGCTCCTCGTCGTGGACCGTCTGCACGCGCAGCGGACGGCCCGGGTCGGGGTGGGTGTTGGCGCCGGCCAGCACCAGCGTGGCGAGCCGGTCGGCGGCGGCCCGGTCGACGCCGTCGAGCGCCACGATGCCGGACACCTCCGCCGCCGGGGCGGCCGGTCGCGCGGGCCGGCCGGTGAACGCGTCGAGGTCGGCGCGGGCGATCCGGTACTGCTTGCCGATCCGCGTCGCGGGCAGCCGGCCGGCGCGGATGTAGCCGCGGACCGTGCGCACGTGCAGCCCGAGCCGCGCTGCCACCTGCTCCACCGAGTACATGTCGTTACTCATCGCACCCTAGGGTAGCCCTCACAGGGAAGGATAAGGAAATTCGGCTGCCGGCCACCCGAGCGTCGCCTCCGCCCGGCATACTGCCGGCGTGCAGCCCCGACACGGCTACCTCGACGCGCCCGCGCCGCTGGCCTTCGCCCACCGCGGCGGCGCGGCCGACGGCGACGAGAACACCGCCGCCGCGTTCGCCCGTGCCGTCGCGCTGGGCTACCGGTACGTGGAGACCGACGTGCACGCCACCGCCGACGGCGTGCCGGTGGTCTTCCACGACCCGACGCTGCGCCGCGTCACCGGCGAACCGGGGCGCATCGCCGACCTGCGCTGGGCCGACCTCGCCTCGGTGCGCGTCGGCGGGGCCGCCGTGGTGCCCCGCCTCGACGACGTGCTCGCCGCCTGGCCGGAGATCCGGTTCAACGTCGACGTCAAGGCCGACGGTGCGGCCGCGCCCACCGTCGCCGCGATCGAGAGCGCCGGCGCCGCCGACCGGGTGCTGCTCGCCTCCTTCTCCGACGCCCGGCTGACCCGGCTGCGGGCCCTGGCCGGGCCGAAGGTCGCCACCAGCCTCGGTATGCGCGGCGTGGCCCGGCTGCGGATGGCCTCGCTGCACGGGCGGTCGTTGCGGCTGCCGCCGTCGGTGGTCGCCGCGCAGGTGCCGGTCTCCTACGGGCGGATCCCGGTGGTGGACCGGCGGTTGATCGCCTACTGCCACCGGATCGGGTTGCAGGTGCACGTCTGGACGATCGACGAACCTGCCCAGATGCACCACTTACTTGATCTTGGGGTGGATGGCATCATGACCGATCACGTCGGCGTGCTCCGCGACGTCTACCGCAGCCGCGGCCTCTGGGCCGCCTGACCCACCCGAGGACCGCCCGATGGCCGATACGGTCACCCCCGCCGTCGCCGAGCCCGCCCGACCGGGCAGCACCCGCCGCGAGCGCACCGGCTGGTACTTCTACGACTGGGCGAACTCCGCGTTCCAGACCACTGTCATCACGGTCTTCCTCGGGCCGTTCCTGACCACCGTCACCGAGCTGGCCGCCGGCTGCGAGCTGGGCGCCGACACCTGCGACGGCGTGGTGCACCCGCTGGGCATCCGGGTCGCCGCCGGCTCCTACTATCCGTACCTGATCTCGCTGTCGGTCTTCCTCACCGTGTTCGTGCTGCCCGTGGTCGGCGCGATCGCCGACCGGTCGGCGCACAAGAAGCGGCTGCTCGCCGCCGCCGCGTTCACCGGCGCCGGGGCGACCATCGCGTTCGCGTTCGTCACCGGCGAGCGCTACCTGCTCGGCGGCGCGCTGTTCCTGGTCGCGAACATCGCCTTCGGCGCCGCCGTGGTGGTCTACAACTCGTTCCTGCCGCAGCTCGGCGGCCCGGACGACCGCGACGGCATCTCCAGCCGCGGCTGGGCCATCGGCTACCTCGGCGGCGGGCTGCTGCTCGCGCTCAACCTGGTCGCGGTCACGATGCTCAGCGAGGAGGGCAACGCGCAGCGCACCCTCGACCTGGCCCGGTGGTCGATCGTCTCGGCCGGCGTGTGGTGGGCCGCGTTCACCCTGCTGCCGCTGCGCTGGCTGCGCGAACACCCCACCGCCGCCGCGCTGCACGGCGGCGGCAACGTGCTCACCGACGGCTTCCGGCAGCTCGGCCGCACCCTGCGCGAGGTCAAGGCGTACCCGCTGACGCTGTTCTTCCTGCTCGCCTTCCTGGTCTTCAACGACGGCATCCAGACCGTCATCACCCTCGCCAGCCAGTACGGCACCGAGGAGCTGCGGCTGGAGCAGAGCACGCTGATCGTGACCATCCTGCTGGTGCAGTTCCTCGCGTTCGGCGGCGCGCTCGCCCTGGGCGCGCTCGCCAGGCGCATCGGCGCCTGGAAGACCGTGCTGCTGTCGCTGGTGCTCTGGACCGGCGTGATCATCGCGGCGTTCCGGCTGCCCGCCGAGGCGCCGGTGCCGTTCATGATCCTCGGCGGCTGCATCGGCCTGGTCCTCGGCGGCAGCCAGGCGCTGAGCCGGTCGCTGTTCAGCCAGCTCATCCCCGCCGGCAAGGAGGGCGAGTACTACGGCTTCTACGAGATCAGCGACAAGGGCACGAGCTGGCTCGGCCCGCTCGCCTTCGGCCTGGTCTTCCAGCTCACCTCCTCCTACCGGGTCGGCCTGGTCTCCCTGCTGATCTTCTTCGTGGTCGGCTTCGCGCTGCTGGCCGCCGTGCCGATGCGCCGGGCCATCCTCGCCGCCGGCAACACCCCGCCCCGCGTGCTCTGAGCCCACCCGGTCGATCATCGCGGCCGGTATGCGGCGGCGTCGATCGGCTAGGCTGCCCCGACGTGACCGACGACGCCGCTGCCGCCCCGACCTGCCTGGCCCGCCCCCTGCCGGGGCCCGGCGACGACCGCGCCGGTGGCTGCGCCGCCGCCCGCGGCGTCGACGGCCGGCCCCTGCACGCCGCCGCGCTGAAGTTCTTCTGGGGCCCGATGGACTGCGGCAAGTCCACGATGGCGTTGCAGATGAACTACAACCACGCCCGGCAGGGCCGCCGCGGCCTGGTCACCACCCGCATCGACCGCTCGCTGGGCCCGCAGGTCACCACCCGCATCGGCCTGGCCCACGAGGCGATCGAGGTCACCGACGGCCTCGACCTGCGCGACCTGGTCCGCTCCGCGTGGGCCGAGGGGGTACGCGTGGACTACCTGATCTGCGACGAGGCGTCCTTCTACGACCTGGAGCACGTCGAGCAGATGGCCGAGCTGGTCGACAAGTTCGACGTCGACGTCTACGCCTTCGGCCTGGCCACCGACTTCCGCTCCTGCCTCTTCCCGGCCGCGCAACGGCTGTTCGAACTCGCCGACGAGGTGGCCCGCATCCAGGTCGAGGTGCTGTGCTGGTGCGGCCGCGAGGGGCTGCTCAACGCCCGGGTGGTCGACGGCCGGGTGGTCCGCGAGGGCGCGCAGGTGGTCATCGGCGACACCGTCGACACCGCCGACGTGCGCTACCAGGTGCTGTGCCGGCGACACTACCGCTCCGGCGACCTCGGCCCGCGGGCCTGAGCGTCAGAACGGATCCCCGCACACCCGCCAACTCCCGTCCTCCGACACCACCGGCAGCTCGCGTTCCTCGCTGCCGCCGCCGTCGCGGTTCAGCCGCACCAGCACCGTGGCGCGCGGACGGCCGGCCCGGGTCTTGACCGACACGTCGACGATCTCGTAGCCGCTGACCAGCGGCGGCGTGCGCACCCAACTGCCGAACCCGGCCTGGCTCCACCGCCCGCGCGCCTCGCGGCACAGCCGCCCGTACGCCCGGTCGGTGTCGCCGGCGGCCACGTCCCGGAAGAACCCGTCGGTGGCCTCCCGCACCGGCCCGCCGGCCTGCAACACCACCTGGGCGTTCCACACCGCCAACCCGGCCACCCCGATCAGGCAGGTGCCCAGCCCCAGGACGGCGACCAGCACACCCGCGCGCATCGGCCGGCGACGCCGGGCCGGTCGGTGCCACCCCTGCTGCCTGCCCATCACCACCGACGGTAGGCAACCGGCGACCGGCCCGCAGCCGGTTGTGCCGCAGTCGCCCCCGCGACCGCGCATCGTCTACCGTCGGGCCACCCGTCGCGAGGAGCCCGGATGACACCCGACCGTCCCGTGATCGAACTGGACCGGCCGGCCCCCGCGCCGGCGCGCGGGCCGGCGTCGCCCCGGCGGTGGCGGCTCGCGCCGGCGCTCGCCGCCTGCCTGCTGCTCGGCGCCTCCACCGCGCCGGCCCCGCCGACGGTCACCGGGCCGCCGCTGCCGGCCCGGGCCACCCTGCTGGCCGCCGGCGGGCTGCTGCTGGTCGCCGACCCGGGCGCGCTGACCGCCTACACCCCGACCGGCCGGATGACCTGGCGCGTGCCGGCGCCCGCCGGCGCCTGGTCCGCGGCGTCCGTCGGGGACCTGGTGCTGGTCACCACGCGCGACACCGCCCGACAGGTGACCGGCACCTCGGCGTACGCGGCCGGCACCGGGCACCTGCGCTGGCGCCGCCCCGACCGGGTCCAGCCGGCCGGCGCCGCCGCGGTCGCCGTCACCGAGGTACGCAGCGTCGCCGACCCGGGCCAGCGGATCCAGGGCGCGGTGCGCGGCGTCGACCTGGCCACCGGCGCGGACCGCTGGTCGACGCCGGTGCCCTCGACCGCCGTGCTCGCGACGTCACCGGGCCGGATCGTGGTGGTGCACGACACCGGACTGGCCCGCGTGCACGACACCCGTTACGGCGCGCCGGTCGCCGAGACCCGCCTGCCACCGGCCGGGTACGCGCCGGACAACCCGATCGTCGTCGGTGACCACCTGGTGCTGCGGCACCCCGCGCCCGGCGGCACCACGCTCAGCGGATACGACCTGCCGTCGCTCACCCCGCGCTGGCAGCGGCTGCTGCCGGTCGGGGAGGCACCCGCGCCCGGCTGCCCCCGGCTGCTCTGCCTGAGCGGGGTGGCCGACCGGCGCGCGCTCGACCCGGGCACCGGCGGGCAGGTGTGGCGGTGGCCGGGCGGGGCCGGCTGGCAGCCGGTGCCCGGCGACCCCGACGCGGCGCGGCAGGTGCTGCTGCGCCCCGGCCGCGACGGCCGCACCCTGGTCGTCGACGTCGGACCAGCCGGCCCCCGCCCGGGCGGCCCGCTGCCCGCCGGCACCCGCGACTGTCACCTGGTCGCCGGCGCGCTGGCCTGCCGGAGCGCCGACGGGAGACTGACCGTGCGACCCGCCGGGCGTACCTGACAGCAGGTGGCAGGTACCGCCGGCAGACTGCCCGGCATGACGACACACGCCGACCTCGCGATGGTCAACCTGGACAGCCCCGACCCGGCCGCCCACGCCGCGTTCTACGCCCACGCCCTCGGCTGGGAGATCACCCACAGCCAGGCCGAGTACGCCATGATCGTCTCCGGAGGCACGTCGATCGGCTTCGGGCTGGTGCCCGGGTACGCGCCGCCGGCCTGGCCGGACGAGACCGGCGCCAAGCGCTACCACCTCGACCTGGTCGTCCACGATGTGGCGCTCGCGGAGAAGGACCTGCTGGCCGCCGGCGCGACCCGCCCCGAGTTCCAGCCCGGCGGCGAGGGTTGGACGGTGCTGCTCGACCCGGCCGGGCAGCCGTTCTGCCTGTGCCCCCGCCGCAAGGACTGACTCAGCGCAGCGGGCCGCGGGCGACCGCGGCCCGCATCGCGGCCGGATCGCCGGCCGGCACGTACTCCAGCCACCAGGTGGCGCCCGCCGCCGCCAGCTCGGCCAGGTAGGCCCGCTCGGCCCGCTCGTCGGCGCGCCGCCGCCGCCCGCCGACGGCCACGTCGAACGGCTCGCCGTCGGCGCGGGTGGCCGGCAGCGCGGCGACCAGGGCGGCCACCTCCTCGGCGGTGAAGTCGGACCAGCCGTCGGTGTCGGTCAGCTTGTAGGGCACGATGCCGTCGGCCCGGGCCGCCCGCCGCAGCACCGCCTTGGCCTGGGTGCTGCCGCCGACCCAGACCGGCACCCGGGGCGACTGCACCGGCGGCGGGCGCAGCGCCACGTCCTCGGCGCGGTAGTGCACGCCCCGGTGGTTGACCCGCTCGCCGCCGAGCAGCGCGACAAGCAGGTCGAGGCCCTCGTCGAGCATCGCCGCGCGGGTCTTCACGTCGGTCGGCTCGCCGAACGCGGCCAGCCCCCGGTCGGCCGGATCGCCGAGGCCGACCGCGACGCCCGCCCGGCCGCCGGAGAGATGGTCGAGGGTGAGCACCTCCCGGGCCAGCTTCGCCGGGCGACGCCGGGGCAGCGCGGTCACCGTGGTGCCCAGCCGCACCCGCTCGGTGCGCCCGGCCACCGCCGCCAGCACCAGCCACGGATCCCAGGTCGGCGGGTCGTCCCCGGCGTGGTGGACGAGGTAGTCCTCCAGGAACACCCCGTCCCAGCCGGCCCGCTCGGCCAGCTCGCCGAGCGCGACCAGGTCGGCCACCGTCACCGCCGCGCCCCCGCAGGAGATCTCCAACCCGTGTCGCATGCCCGGCACCCTACGGTCGGGGTGCGACGCTCAGCCGCGCCGGCGGGCGCGGGCGGCCCAGATCGTGTACGCCGGGTCGCGGTCCAGGTTGTGCCGGTCCCGGTCGTAGCGGCGGGTGGTGCGCGGATCGGCGTGCCCCATCGCGTCCTGCACGTCCTCCAGCGGCACCCCCTCCGAGCGGGCCGTGGTGGCGAACGCGTGCCGCAGCGAGTGCGGCGACAGCCGCGCCCAGGCGGCGATCCCGGCGCTCTGCGCGAGGCGGCGCACCAGCCGGAACACCGCGTGCCGGTCCAGCCGCCCGCCGGTCGCGGTGACCAGCAGCGGCCCGGTCAGCTCCGGCACCGTCACGCCCCGGGCGGCGGCCCGGTCGGCCAGGTAGGCGTCGAGCGCGTACGCGGTGCCCGGGGTGAGCGCGCGGCGGCGTTCCTTGCCGCCCTTGCCGACGAAGCGGACGCTGCGATGACCGCGCTCCGCCCCCAGGTCGGACAGGTCCAGCGAGACCAGCTCGCCGACGCGCAGCCCCAGGTCGGCCAGGAGCGCCAGCGCGGCCCGGTTGCGCGCGGCGGTCGGGCCGGTGTCGGCCTCGGCGGCGGCGAGCAGGGCGTCGACCTCCTCCGGGCTCAGGCCGACGGTGGCCGAGTGGTCCCGGTCGACCCGGGGTCGGTCCGCCGCGGCGACCGGGTTGGCCGGCACCGCGCCGAGCTTGACCAGGAAGTCGTACCAGCTCGACAGCGCGGACAGCCGGCGGGCCACGGTGGCCGGGGTGAGCGGGCGCCCGTCGCGTGCGCGCGGGGTGGACTCCAGGTCCCGGCCGTACGCGTTGACGTCGAGGAAGGTGACCCGCAGTGGCTCCACGCCGCGCTCGGCGCACCAGCGCAGCCAGCCGGTGACGTCGCGCCGGTAGGCGTCGCGGGTGTGCTCGGACAGCCGCCGGTTGCGCAGCCACGCCTCGGTGAAGTCGGCCGGGCCGCCGGACAGGGCGGGACGCGCGCGGGGCAGCACCTCGGGACGCAACATGTGAGAAAGGCTCTCAGTCGGTGGCGCGTTTCGCGACGAGGCGCGCCCGAGAAGGATTTCCGGCGCGGGCTACCGTCGGCGGATGCGCGCCAGCCGACTGGTCTCCCTGCTGCTGCTTCTGCAGACCCGGGGGCGGATGACCGCCGGGGAACTCGCCGAGGCCCTGGAGGTGTCGGTGCGCACCGTCTACCGCGACGTCGAGTCGCTCGGCGCCGCGGGCGTCCCGGTGTACGCCGACCGCGGCCCGGCCGGCGGCTACCGGCTGCTGGCGGGCTGGCGCACCCGGCTCACCGGCCTGACCGGGCCGGAGGCCGACGCGCTGTTCCTCGCCGGCCTGCCCGGCCCGGCCGCCGAGCTGGGCCTGGCGTCCGCGGTGGCCGCCGCCGAGCTGAAGGTGCGCGCCGCGCTTCCCGACGAACTGGCCGACCGCAGCGGGCGCATCCGGCAACGGTTCCACCTGGACGCGCCCGGCTGGTTCCGCCACCCGGAACCGGTGCCGCACCTGGAGACGCTGGCCGGGGCGGTGTGGGAGGACCGGCTGGTGGAGCTGCGCTACCGGCGTTGGCGCGCGCCGCGCGAGGTCACCCGGCTGGTCGCCCCGCTGGGCGTGGTGCTCAAGGCCGGCCGCTGGTATCTCGTCGCCCGCTGCGACGACGAGCTGCGCACCTACCGGGTCGGCGCGGTGCTCGACGCGACCGTCACCGACGAGCGCTTCGACCGGCCCGACGGGTTCGACCTGGCCGGCTACTGGCGGGAGTGGACCGCCCGCTACGAGCGCGACGTCTACCGGGACCAGGCGCGGATCCGGCTCACCGCCGCCGCGCTGGAGTTCATGCCGTACGTCTTCCCGCCCGAGATGAGCCGCGCGGCCCGGGCGGCGGCAGGCGAACCCGGCCCGGACGGCTGGCTGGAGACCACCGTGCCGATCGAGTCGGTCCGCCACGCCCACGGCGAGCTGCTCAAGCTCGGCGCCGAGGTGGAGGTGCTGGCGCCCGCGGAACTGCGCGCCCGGTTCACCGCCACCGCGCACGCGCTGACCCGGCTCTATCCCGACGACGGCGACGCGGGGTCGGCCGGCGCACCGGCCTCCCCCGCGTCGGCGTGAGGCGCGCTCAGGCGGTGGTGAGCTGCCGGTGGCCGTTGCCCTCCGTCGCGGTGACGGTGATCCGGCGCGGCTTGGCGCGCTCGGCGATCGGGATGCGCAGGGTCAGCACGCCGTTGTCGTAGCCGGCCTCCAGCCGGTCGGTGTCCAGCGTGTCGCCCAGGAAGAGCTGCCGGGTGAACGTGCCCATCGGTCGCTCGGCGGCGACCAGTTCGACCTGCTCGCCGGTGGGCCGGCGGCGCTCGGCGCGCACGGTCAGCACGTTGCGCTCGACCGTGCAGTCGATGCTGTCCGGGTCGACGCCGGGCAGGTCGAACGCGGCGTAGAAGTGGTCGCCGTCGCGGTAGGCGTCCAGGTGCATCACCGCCGGCCGGGCGGTGGTGCCGAAGAACTGCTCGGCGATCCGGTCGATCTCGCGGAACGGGTCGGTACGCATCAACATGGCCGTTGCCTCCTCGGTTCTCCTGGCCCAAGGTCTCTTGTTGAGTCGAGGCGACTCAACTTCTCGGTTTCTGTTTTAGCGCGGCGCGGCGGCGTCGTCAACTCGCGCCGGCAGTGACTTCTCGAACCAGTGCTGCGCGTACGGGCCGGCGTTGAACGCGGGGATCTCCCGGTAGCCGTGCCGGGCGTAGAGCGCGCGCGCCTCGACCAGGTCGGAGCGGGTGTCCAGCCGGATCCGGTCCGCGCCGGCGTCGCCCGCGTACGCCTCGACGGCGGCGAGCAGGGCCGCCCCGCCGCCGGCGCGACGGTGCGCCGGTCGCACGTAGACCCGGGTCAGCTCCGCCCAGCCCGGTCGCCAGCGCAACCCGGCGCACCCGGCGAGCTCGCCGCCGTGGCGGGCCAGCACCAGCAGCCCGGTCGGCGGGGCCAGGTCGTCGCCGGGCATCTCGGCCAACGCGGCGTCCACCTCGCCGGGGCGCTCCGGGCGGCCGAGCCAGCGGCGGACCATCTCCGCCATGTACTCGCGCAGCAGCACTGCCGCGTCCGGGTCGGCCGGACGGGCGGGACCGGTCGTCCAGCCGGTCACGGGCCGGTCCGCCAGTAGACGCCGTGCTCGCGGGTGAGCAGCAGGTCGTCGATCAGATAGCGGCGCAGCGTGACGTGGTCGGCCTCGCCGCCCTCGCACCACTGGCGCAGCGCGTCGTCCACCGCCCGCTCCGGGTAGCGCACGCCGGGCTCGAAGGTGCGCTCGGTGATGTGCTCCAGCAGCACCCGCCGCCGGCCGCGCTGCGCGGGCAGTCGGATCAGCGCGCCGTCGCGCAGGAACGTGCGCAGGATCGTCTCGCGCGGGTCGGCGGACGGCGTCGCCGGGGCCGCCGACGCGGTCCGGGCGAACTCGCGCAGCCGCTCGCCGTCGATCCGCAGACCGGCCTCGTCGTCGGCCAGCACACCCGCGTCGGTGAGCCGCCGCACGGCGGTGGCGGCGTCGCGGGCGGGCAGGCCGGTGCGGGCCACCACCGCCGGCACGTCCCGGGCGCCGAGCACGATCGCGGCGAACACGACACGGCGACGCTCGTCGGCGAGCGCCCCCGCCAGAGCTTGTGCGGTCATGGCCGGCAGCCTGCCAGCCCGCACCGGCAGCGGCCAGGCGTTTTCGCGGCCGGCGCGGGGCGGGGCGGTCAGGCCGTGCCGGTGGTGGCGAAGTCCACGTCGGCGGCGTCGACAGTGCCGGCGGTGCGGCCCGGCGCGCTCTGGAACCCCCAGTAGAGATTGGTGTGCGCGATGACCTGCGCAGGCGGGGGCGCCCCGTAGGCGGACAGGTCCTCGGTGGTGTGCGCGTCGGCGACCAGCACGGCGTCGTAGCCGCGGGTGAACCCGCCGTGCAACGTCGAGCGGATGCACGCGTCGGTCTGCGCGCCGGTCACGACGAGCCGGCCCACCCGGGCGTCCGCGAGCACCCGCTCCAGGTCGGTGTCCTCGAACGAGTCGCCGTAGGTCTTGTGCACCAGCGGCTCGTCGTCGCGGCGCGTCAGCTCCGGCACGATCTGCCACGGCTCGCTGCCGGCGGGCAGGTCGTCGGCGCGGTGCTGCACCCAGACGACCGGGACGCCGGCGGCCCGGGCGCGCTCGACCAGGACGGCGATGGTGGCGACCACCCGGTCACGGTCGTGGGCCTCGGCCACCACGCCGTTCTGCACGTCGACGACGAGCAGGGCGGTGTGCGGGCGGTCGGTGAGCGTGCTCATGGCGGGACTCCTTCGGCGGCCGTCGTCGCGACGAACCTAACCGCGGCCCCCGACACTTCCGACCGGGTCAGAGGCGGTGCCCGGTGGTGGCTTCCACGTGCGCGGGCACCGTGTCGTGCCGGTCGCCGACGCTCGACGTGCCGGACGGCTCGAACATCAGGATCGACGCGCCGTCCGGCGCGTACGGCCGGTGTTCCACCCCGCGCGGCACCACGAACACCGCGCCGCGCGGCAGCGTGACCTCGCGCTGCCCGCCGTCGACGCCGTCGCGCAGCGCGATGCGCAACTCCCCGTCGAGCACCAGGAAGAACTCGTCGGTGTGGTCGTGGCTGTGCCAGACGTGCTCACCGGCCACCTTCGCGATCCGCACGTCGTAGTCGTTGACGGTGGTGACGATCCGCGGACTCCAGAGCTGGTCGAAGCGCGCCAGGGCGGCGGCCAGCTCGATCGGTTCGGCGCTCATCCGGCCATCCTCGCGCACCCGCGGCGGTCAGAGGAACCGGTGCATGACGTGCAGGCCCACCCGACCCTCGCGTGGATGCGCGAACGCCTGCGGCACGGTGCCCACCACGGTGAAACCGAGCCGCCGGTACAGCTCCACCGCCGCGACGTTCGTCTCCACCACGGCGTTGAACTGCATCGCGGCGAACCCCTGCCGGCGCGCCCAGTCCAGCGCGTCCTCGCACAGCGCCCGACCGACGCCCCGGCCGCGGGCGCCGGCGGCGACCATGAAGCTCGCCGTCGCCACGTGCGACCCCGGCCCGGGCTTGTTGGCGCCCATCTTCGCGGTGCCGAGCACCACGCCGTCGTCGTCCACCGCCACCGAGGTACGCCCCGGCGGGCGTTCCAGCCACACCTCGCGCGCCACCTCGGCCGGCCAGGTCGGGTCGTAGACGAACGTGTCGCCGGCGGTCAGGACGTCCTCGACGATTGGCCAGACCTGCCGCCAGTCGGCGTCGGTGCAGTCACGGATACGCATCGCCGGCACGCTAGCGGCCACCGGGACGCCGCGCCACCGCATTGCGGGGCAGCGCCGAGCACCTCCGTCGGGCCATGATGGGCAGGTGGCCGAATCCGTCACCGACGTCGATCGCCGCGACGCCGCCACACCCGACGGCCCGCCTGCCGTCGGGCCGCGCACGGCGGCGCCCTGGCTGGTCGGCGCGGCCGTCACCGCGGCGCTGCTGCTGCTCGCCGGCCGCTACGGCTACCACCGCGACGAGCTCTACTTCCTGCTCTGCGGGCGGCACCTCGACTGGGGCTTCGTCGACCAGGGCCCGCTCGTGCCCGCCCTGGCCCGCGTCGCCGACACGATCGCGCCGGGCAACCTGGTGCTGCTGCGGACCCCGTCGGCGCTGATCGGGGGCGCGGCGGTGGTGCTGGTCGCCGCGATCGCCCGCGAGCTGGGCGCCGGCCGTGGCGCCCAGGCGGTCGCGGCCGTGCTCGCCGCGGCCTCCGGCGTCGTCCTGGCCGGCGGGCACCTGCTCAGCACCACCACCGTCGACCTGCTGGTGTGGCTGGTCGCGGTGCTCTGCGTGACCCGGACGCTGCGCACCGGCGACACCCGTTGGGTGCTCGGCGCCGGGCTGGCCCTCGGCGTGGGGATGATCAACAAGCCGCTGCCCGCCCTGCTCGGCGTCGGCCTGGTCACCGGCGTGCTGATCGCCGGGCCGCGGCGGTTGCTGCGCGACAGGTGGGTGCTCGCCGGCGCGGCGGTGGCCGTGCTGCTCGCCGCGCCCTACCTGACGTGGCAGGCGGCGCACGGCTTCCCGCAGCTGTCCGTCGCGTCCGCCATCGCCGACGGCGACAGCTCCTACAGCGGTCGCCTCGAAGCGGTCGTGCTGCAACTGGAGATCGTCAGCCCGTTCGCGGTGCCGGTGTGGGTGGCCGGGCTGGTCGCCCTGCTGCGCCGACCGTCCTGGGCGGCCTACCGGGCGCTCGCCTGGGCATGGCTGGTGGTGGTCGCGATCGTGGTGCTGGCCGGCGGCAAGGGCTACTACGACGCGCCGCTGCTGCTGGTGCTCACCGCGGCCGGCGCGGCGCCGACCGTCGCGTGGGCCCGGCGCGGCGCGGCCCGCGCCCGGCAGGCGCTGCTCGCCGTCGCCGCCGTGCTGATGGTGGCCGGCGGCGCGGTGCTGCTGCTGCCCGTGCTGCCGGCCGACCGGCTGCCCGGCTTCGTGGTCGCGGTGAACTACGACGCCGGCGAGACGATCGGCTGGCCGGCGTTCGCCGACTCGGTCGCCGCCGTGCACCGCGGCCTGCCCGTGGCCGAACGCGACCGGGCGGTCGTGCTGACCGGCAACTACGGCGAGGCCGGCGCGCTGGCCCGCTACGGTCCGGCACGCGGCCTGCCCCGGGCCTACTCCGGGCACAACAGCATGGCCGCGTTCGGCCGGCCGCCGGCCGGCGCCGACGTGGTGATCGCCGTCGGCTGGTCCCGCCCCGACCAGCTCCGCCGCTGGTTCACCGAGGTCACCGAGGCCGGCCGGGTCGACCAGCGGGTCGACGTCGACAACGAGGAGAACGGCGAGCCGATCTTCGTCGGCCGGGGACTGCGCCGCCCCTGGGCCGACATCTGGGACGGTGAGGTCCGGCACGCCTCCTGATCACCGGGCCGGGCGGCCGGGCCATACTTGTCGCCATGCTCTGGGGTGTCAGCGGACCGCTCTTCCTCCTCGACTACCTGGGCGCGGTGGCCGTGGCCGTCGCGGTCGCGCTGGCCGTGCGGGAGTTGACCGGGCGCCGCGCCCGCGGCGCGACCCCGGACCGGGTCGAACTGGCGTACCTCACCGACCGGGCGCTGCTGGCCTGCCAGGTCGGCGTGGCCGCGCTGCGCCGCGCCGGCGGGGTGACCGTCGGCGAACTCGCCACCCTGCAGGCCGAGGGGCCGCCGCCGCCCCGCTCGCCGGCGTTGGTCCGCGCCCTGCACACCGCGCTGCGCCGCCCGCAGACCTGGGCCGCGGTCCTCGCCGACCCGGACGTCGGTCGGGCGCTGCGCAGGTGCGTCGCCCGGCTGGCCCGGGACGGCTGGCTGCTCACCCCCGCGCAGCGACGACGCGTCGCCCTGGGCACCCTGCCCCTCTTCGCGGTCGCCGCCGTCGGCGTGACCCGGCTCGTGGACGGCGCGGTCGAGGGACGCCCCGCCGGCGGCCCGGCGTCCGTCGCCGGTCTGCTGCTGTGCTGCCTGGCCACCGCGCTGGGCGGCTGGTGGCTGACCGAGGTGCCGGAGACCGGCGCGGCCGCCCGCCGGTTGCTGCGTCGGCTGCGCCGCGAACACGCCGACCTGGACCCCGAACGCCGCCCGGTCTGGCAGGGACGCGACACCGACGCGTTGCTGACCGCCATGGCGCTGTTCGGGCCCCGACCGTTGCTCGCCGTCGACCCGGCCTTCGCGGTGCAGGTCGGCGTCGACCCGGAACGCGGCCGTCCCCGACCCGAGCGCCGGCCCGCCCGCCGCTGAGCCCGGCCCTCAGCCGCGCCGGCCGACCGCCCCGGGGGGTACGACGCCCTGGTGCCACCGCGGCGAGCGGCGCGGGCCGCCGGAGCGCCGGGACAGTGACCGGATCAACCCGGCGTGCACCCGCTGCTCGTCGCGTGCGGTCAGCCCGAGCTGGTTGTGCAGCAGGTGCACCATGCCGAACGCCGCCGCGCCGTCGTCGCCGGGGGTGTGCCGGTGCCGCTCCAGCAGCCGCGACCAACAGGTCAGCGGGTGCTGCTCGGTGGCCAGCGCGGCCGCGATCCGCCGCCACCGCGCCGGCGGCACCACCGCGACGTCCCGCGCGCCGGTCACGACCGGAGCGTCGGCGACCCGCAGCGCCGGACAGGTGCGGACCGCCGCCACCATGGTCAGGTCCACCGCGGCGCCCAGCCGGGCCGGCCGGTCCGGCGTCATCCCGATCAGCTCCACCGCCACGTCGACCAGCCGGAGGTCGGGCGTCGGCGGCCCGGCGAGCTGCGGCAGCCGCGTCGGGCCGTGCGCCCCGACCGCCGCGCAGAGACCCGCCAGCCGCGCCGCGAGCAGCCCCGGCGCGCCACCGAGCAGGTGGATGTCGACCATCCGCGGCGACTGGCGGGTGAACGACCACCCGGACAACTCCCCCACGGCCTGCAACTCGCGCAGGAGCGGGCCGACCCCCCGCGTCACGAACGCGTCGGCCACCGCGGCGCGCGGTGGCAGCAGGCACCGGAACACGTGCCAGCGATCGGCCGTCTCCTCGGCGCTGATCTCCGGCGGACTGTCCAGACAGGATCGACCATGCATCGTCATGAACCGTTCCCCCAACGTAGGCGTCGCACCGCCGCAGTCGACGGTAGGCCAAGCCCACCGAAGCGACAGTAGGGAAAACCCGACAGTGGGGTGAACTGAACGCGAGCGCGGCGGCGCGCTGCGTGGCCGGACAGGACCGGCACACTCGGTTGACCACTGTCGATTCCACTTCCAAGACGGTCAGATCCGACCACTCTCGCGATCGTCACAGTTGTTTCGCGATCGTAGAGTGACACCGGGTGCTCGCCCCGACACCGGCGACCGTTCCGGCCGGGTCGGCACACCGCACGGTCCACAATGGGCGGAACTGGGGGACGGCTGATGCGGGACCTGAGCGTGTCACCGGGCGCCGCCCGACCCGGTCGCGCGGACCGGGCGGTGGTGCGCCGGTGAGCGGCGTCGAGCCGGTGGCGCCCGGCGGCCCCCTGGAACCGCTGATCGGCCGCAACTGCGCGCTCGACACCTTCGACAAGGCGCTGTGCGCGGCCCGGGTCGGGCAGTCGTCGATGCTGGAGTTCGCCGCCGACCCGGGCTGCGGCAAGACCCGACTGCTGCGCGAGCTGGCCGTGCGGGCCGGACGGACCGGCGTACCGGTGCTCACCGCGGCCGGCCACGACGGCGACCGGGTCCGGCGCTCGCTCGCCGCGCTGGTGGAGCCGGCCACCACGGTGGCGCGCCGGCCCGAGCCGGGCGCGGGCGCGTCGGTGCTGCTCCTGGACGACCTGCACCTCGCGCCACCGGCGGTGACGACGCTGCTGGCGCGGCTCGCGCAGGCGCCCCCGGCCGGGCTGTTGCTCGTCGTCGCGTACCGACCGCGGCAGATGCCCGGCTGGGCGACGGCCGCGCTGGGCAGCGTGGTCCAACTCAACCGGCGCACGTTCACCCTGGCCCCGCTGGACCCGGCCGGCGTGGCCGCGCTGCTCGGGCTGCCCGACGGCCGGGCCGGGCAGCGCGTGCACCGGCTCTCCGGCGGGGTCCCCCGCTACGTGCTCGCCTACCGGCCCGAGGCGCTGGACGGCGCGGTGGCCGCGTTGCGCGGCCTGCCGGCGGAGCTGCCGTTCGAGGTCACCGCCGCGGTCCAGCTCGACGTGGACGCCCTCGAGGTGGACCAGCGGCGGATGCTGGAGGCGGTCTCGGTGTGCGCGGAGGGGTTCGAGCCGGCCCTCGCGAGCGCGCTGGCCTGCCGTGACCCGGCCACTACCAACGACCTGCTGGACGGGCTGGTCGCGGCCGACCTGCTGCGCACCGACCCGGCGCTGGCGCCGACGCTGCGCTTCCGGCACGAGGTCGACCGGACCGTGGTCTACCGCTCGCTGTCCCCCGGCCGGCGTCGTCACCTGCACGCCCTCGCCGCCGGCCTGCTGCGCGACCTCGGGCACCCGGTGACGCGCTACGCCGAGCACCTGTGGGCCGGGGGGCAGTGCGCCGACCCGGCCACGGCCGACGCGCTGATCGAGGCGGCGGAAAACCCGCAGACCCCACGGCTGGACGCCATCCGGTGGCTGACCGGTGTCCGCCGGCTGGTGCCCGACGCCGGGCCGGTCGACAGGCGCCGGGTCCGCCTGGACTTCGCCACCGCCGACGCCCTGGTCGGCGCGGGACGGCTGCGTCCGGCCCGGACGCTGTTGCAGGACCTCAGCCGCCGTCCGCTGCCGGACGACGACCAGCGGGTACGGGCGCTCGTCGCGCGCGCCCGCGTCGAGCGCCTGCTGGGGCGGCCGTTCGACGCGTACGCGCTGCTGCTGCCGCGACTCGACGCGCCGGCCGGGCCGCGCCCCCGGTTCGACCTGACCGTGGAGGCCGCCGTCTCGGGCGCGCTCTGCGGCGCTGCCGGAGCCGGGCAGCACGCGGACGACCTGGGCCGGCTCGCCGACCAGCTCGACGAGCCCGGCTGCCGGACCATCGCGGCGGTGGTCGGTTGTTTCGTCGCCGCGCACGTCGACTGCGGCCTGCCGGTCGAGGAGGTGTTGGGCCGCGCGTCGTCCGAGGTGGACGCGCTGGCCGACGACGAACTCGCCCGGCACCCGGACCTGCTGGCGTTGCTGGCCTGGGCCGAGCACCTGTTGGAGCGGGACCGCTCCGCGTTGCACCACCTCGACCGGGCGTTGGAGATCTGCTGCCGCGCCGGCCTGGTCGCGCTGACCCCGTGGCTGCTGATCGGCCGGTGCGCGGTGACGTGCCGGCTGGGCAGCCTCGACCGGGCGTTGAGCGAGGGCGAGGACGCCGAGGAGGTGGCGGTGGCGATGGGTGTCGAGCCGATGGTCGGGCTGGCCCGGGCGCACCGCGCCATCGCGGTGGCCTGGCGTCGCGGTCCCGCCGCCGCCCGCCAGCTCGCCGAGACCGCCGTCCTGGACGCGGCCACCCGGCGCCCCAACTGGTACGACGGGGTGAGTCAGCGGGTGGCCGTGCGGCTGCGGTTCCTGGCCGGCGACCGGGTCGGCGCGGCGCCGGCCCTGCTGCGGGCCTGCGGCGGCGCCGACCTGGGCCAGGTGGAGGTGACCGGCCGGGCCTGCTGGGCCTCGTCGCTGGCCGAGATGACCCACCGCGGCGGCCGGCGGGACGAGGCGCTGCACTGGCTGGCGGTGGCCGGGCGGCACGCGCAGCGGGCGCGGCTGCGCGGGCAGAGCGCGATGGTGCGGATCAGCCGGGCCCGGCTGACCCTCGACACCGATCCGCGCGGCGCGGCGGACCTGGCCGGCGCCGCCGCCGACAGCTTCGCCGACATGGGTTGGCGGTTGGACGAGGCGTCGGCGCGGTTGGTGCGGGCGCGGGCGCTGTGCGACGTGCGGGAGTGGACGGCGGCCGAGGTGGAGCTGGCCGAGGCACGGCGGATCTCCGATCTGGTGGCCTCACCGCCGTTGCGGCGGGCGGTGGCCGCCGTGCAGAGCCGGGCGGCCGGCGCGGCGGGGCGTCGGCCCGACGGCGCGGCCCGGGGCGAGCTGACGTTGACCCGGCGGGAGTGGGACATCGCCCGCCTGGTCGCGGCGGGGGCGAGCAACGCCGAGGCCGCGGAGCAGGTGTACGTGACGGTGAAGACGGTGGAGGCACACCTGACCCGGATCTTCCGCAAGACCGGGGTGTCGTCGCGGGCCGCGTTGGCGGCGCTGCTGGCCACCGGCGCGGTCAACTATCGGGGGCCCGCCTGACGGCCCGGTCTCTCGGGTGGCCGAAGAGAGATGAAGGATAGGCGACCGCAGGATGGTGTCGGACATCTAGGCTCCTGTCATACTGAGATCCGATATCTTGTCTCCCACCATCAGCACCCCCCGTTCCAGCAGATCGGACGGCCTCGCTGCCCACCCGGACATGCGCAGGAAGGCATCGCCGTGAGCCAATACATCATCACCATCGTCCCGGTGGAGGACGACGGCGAGGAGATCACCGGTCCGGTGGCCCAGACCGTCGTGCGTCTGGACACCGGCGACGGACACCCGGTCGTCCGGGAGCTGACCGTCCGTGCCCCGCAGAGCGCCGGCCTGACCGGCGAGCTGCCGTACGTCGACTTCGACGCCCTGCTGCGTGCCTTCGTCCCGCCGCAGGACCGCGAGCGTGGCCGGGACGCCGGCTCCGGCGACCGCCCCGGACCGGGCGTCGGGCCGGTGCCCGCGGCGGTCCCCGTCACCACCGCGGTCGCGTCGGGACCGCCGCCGCCGCGACCCGCCCGACGCGCGGCCGAGCCGGAGCGCCTCAGCCGGCTCAAGAGCGGGCGCGCCTACCGGCGGGCGCCCGACCCGGCCGACCTGGAGGCGGTCTACGAGCAGGTCGGCACCATCAGCCGGGTGGCCGAGCACTTCGACGTGCCGGTGCACACCGCGCAGGGCTGGATCAGCCGGCTGCGGCGCAAGCACGACGCCGAGGTCAGCGCGGGCTGAGCACCGGCTCAGGCCGGCGGGGCCACCCCGGTCAGCGCCTCGACGACCGCCGGGGCGGCGCCGTCGAGCCACCGACCGATGCCCACCTCGGCCGTGTCGAACTCGCGCTCCAGCACGCACAGCCCGGGCGCCGGCACGCAGGCGCCCACCTCGGCCAGCAACGCGCCCAGGTGGGTGTCGACGACGCGGCGGTGCCCGCCCCGGGCCGCGGTCATCAACGGCACCGCCACCACACCGGCCAGCGCGCCCCGGGGCAGCACGTCCACGAAGAGCTTCAGCAACCCGCTGTACGCCGCCTTGAACGTGGGGCTGGCCACCAGCAGCAGCCCCGGGCGGCGGACCGATTCCAGCACCTCGTCCAGCGCGTCCGGGCGGCTGCCCTGACCGACCAGCTCCGCGGTCAGCTCGGACAGGTCGATCACGCCGGGCGGCCCGACCGGGGTGGGACCGTCGGCGAGGCGCCGGTGCAGCGCCGCCGCCGTGCTCAGCGCGACGGTCCGGGTCCGGGAGTGCGGTTTCGGGTTGCCGATCAGCACGGTCAGCGGCAGGTGCCGCGCGGGCGCCGCCATCACCGGGCCGCCATCTCGGGCGTACGGTCGGTGTCCGGGGCGAGCAGGCCCTCGTGCCGCAGCAGCGGCAGCACCCCCTCGCCGACCCAGTACGCCTCCTCCAGGTGCGGCTGTCCGGAGAGGATCAGGTGGTCGACGCCGGCGGCGTGGTACTCGGCGATCCGTTCGGCGACCTCCTCGTGGCTGCCCACCAGCGCCGCCCCGGCGCCGGGGCGGACCAGCGAGTAGCCGGCCCAGACGTTCGGGTGGACCTCCATCCGGGCGTTCCCGCCGGCGTGCAGCGCCGCGGCCCGCCGCTGCCCCTCCGACTCGGTCCGGGAGAACCGCTTGCGCGCCGCGTCGATGCGGGTCTGGTCGACGCCCGCGAGCAGCCGTTCCGCCTCGGCCCAGGCCTCCCGCGCGGTGTCCCGGGTGATCACGTGCAGCCGGCTGCCGGTGCGCAGCGTCCGCCCTGCCTCCGCCGCCCGCTCGCGGGCCTGCGTCAGCAGCTCACCGAGGAGGGCGGGGGTCTCGCCCCAGGCGAGGTAGACGTCGGCGTGGTGGGCCGCCGTCCGCTGGGCGGCGGGCGACGAGCCGCCGAGGAACACCGTCGGCGCGGTGTCCGGCGGCCGGGCGAGCAGCGCGCCGCGTACCCGGTAGTGCTCGCCGTCGTGGTCCACCGGGCGGCCGGACCAGAGCCGGTTGAGGATGGCCAGGAACTCCTCGGCGCGGGCGTAGCGGGCGTCGTGGTCGAGCCAGTCGCCGTAGCGGTGCTGCTCGTCCGGGTCGCTGCCGGCGACGATGTTGAGCAGCACCCGCCCGCCGGTGACCCGGTGCAGGGTGGCGGCCATCTGGGCGACCAGGGTGGGCGAGACCAGCCCCGGACGCAGCGCGATCATGAACTTGAGCCGTTCGGTCTGCGCGGCCAGCGCGGACGCCACGATCCACGGGTCCTCGCAGAACAGCCCCGCCGGGGTGAGCACGCCGGCGAAGCCGAGCCGGTCGGCGGCCTGCGCCACCTGGGCGAGATAGCCGACGTCCGGCGGGCGGCGGGTGATGCGCGTCGGGCGGGTCCCGCCCCGGGACGGCTCGGCCAGGTCCCGGCCGTCGCCGTGCGAGGGCAGGAACCAGTGCAGTTCCAGTGGCATCGGGTCAGTCCCCCCTCGGCGCGGTGTCGAAGCGCGCGGGCATCGCGGTGACGGCGTTCATGAAGTTGGTCCGCATCCGGCGGACCGGCCCGGTCAGCCGCAGCCCGGCCAGGTGCGGGCGGACCGCGGTGAGGAAGGCCGCCATCTCCAGCCGGGCCAGGTGGGCGCCGAGACAGAAGTGCGGGCCGATGCCGAACGCCAGGTGCGGGTTCGGGTCGCGGCCCAGGTCCAGCCGGTCCGGGTCGGTGAACGCCTCCGGGTCCCGGTTGGCCGAGCTGTAGAAGACGACCACCTTGTCGCCGGCGGCGATCCGGGTGCCGTCGAGCATGGTGTCGCGGGTGGCGGTCCGCCGGAACTGCATGATCGGGGTGACCCAGCGCAGCAGTTCCTCCACCGCCGGCCCGGTCAGGTCTGGCTCGGCGATCAGGCGGTCACGTTGCGCCGGGTGCTCCAGCAGCGCCCGCACGCCGCCGGAGATGAGGTGCCGGGTGGTCTCGTTACCGGCGATGACCAGCAGCAGCCACAACTGGCAGAGCTGCGCGTCGGTCAGCCCCCGCCCGTCGGACTCGGCGTGCACCAGCAGGCTCATCAGGTCCTCGCCGGGCCGGGCCCGCCGCTGCGCGGCGAGCTGCCGGACGTAGGCGAAGGCGGCCGCGAAGGTGTCCCGGTAGCGCGTCACGCTGCCGCCGCCGTGCTCCGGGTCGTCGAAGCCGACCAGGTTGTTGCTCCACTCGAACAGCAGCTTGCGGTCGGTGGCCGGCATGCCCAGCAGGTCGGTGAGGACCAGCAGCGGAAGCTCGGCGGCCAGGTCGGTCACCACGTCGATCTCGCCGGCGGTCACCGCCCGGGCGACCACCTCCTCGGCGTGCCGGGTGACCAGCTCGCGCAGGCGTCCCACCGCGCGCGGGGTGAACGCGCCGGCCACCAGGCGGCGTACCCAGGTGTGTTCGGGGGCGTCCATGTTGATCAGAAGTTGCCGGTTGCGGTCCAGGTCGGCCGGGGAGCGCGGGTCGGCGAGGAACGCGCCGCCGGTGGCCGAGGAGAACAGCGCGGGGTCACGCGAGACCGCCGACACGGCGGCGTACCGGGTGACCGCCCAGAAACCCCGGCCCCGCGACGTCGTCTCGCCGTCGCGGTCGGTGCGGGTCAACGCGACCTCGTCGACCCAGGCGACCGGGGCCTCCCGGCGCCGCCTGGCGAACTCGGCGTGCGGCACCGCGGTGACGTACGTGCGCGGGTCGGCGAGCAGCCCCGGCGGGGCCGGCGCGTGGCGGTGACGGTCACGCAGCGCCGCGCGCGGCACCTTGCCGGTGGGCTCGCGGGGGATCCGGCCGACCAGCTCGTAGGAGCGCGGCACCTTGAACCCGGCGAGCCCGGCCCGGCAGTGCGCGTCGAGGACCGCCTCGACGCCGTCGGCAGGCCACGCCGGGTCGAGCTGCACCAGCGCGCGGACCTGCTCGCCGAACTCGGCGTCCGGCACCCCGACGACCACCCCGTCGGCCACCGCGGGGTGGGTCAGCAGCACCGCCTCCACCTCGGCCGGGTAGACGTTGACGCCACCGGAGACGATCAGCTCCGCCGACCGTCCGGTCAGGTAGAGGTAGCCGTCGTCGTCGAGACGGCCGAGGTCGCCGAGGGTGAAGGTGTGCGGGGCGACGTGCGCGTTCTCGGTCTGCTCCGGGGCGTTGTGGTAGTGGAAGCCGCGCCCCGGGGGCCGCCGGACGGCGACCCGGCCCTCCCGCCCGGTCGGCACCGGGCGGCCCTCGTCGTCGACCACCAGCACCTCGGTCGGCGGCGCCGGCCTGCCCACCGTGCCGGGCCGGGCCAGCCAGGTGTCCGAGTCGGCGAGGGTGACGATGCCCGCCTCGGTGGCGGCGTAGTACTCCACGAACACCGGACCCCACCAGTCGATCATGGCGCGTTTGGTCTCCGGTGGGCACGGGCCGCCGCCGTGCCAGATGCGGGCGAGGCCGGCGCCGGAGAACCCGGCGCGGGTGGCGTCGTCGACCCGCAGCAGGCGGATGAACTGCGTCGGCACCAGATGGCTGATGGTGATCTTCTCCTCGTCGATCACCCGCAGCACCTCGGCCGGGTCGAACCGGCGGCGCATCACCAGGGCACAGCCGCGCAGCAGCGGGAACTGGGCGAAGAACAACTGCGCCGAGTGGTACCAGGGACCCACCAGCAGGGCCCGCCCGCTCGTCGGGATGCCGAGCCCGCCGCCGAGCGCGGCCGTGGTCCCGGCCACCCGCTCGATCGGCGCGCCGACGCTGAGCAGCGGGTTGACCACGCCCTTGGGACGACCGCTGGTGCCCGAGGTGTAGAGCAGGACACCGCCGGAGACGGCCGGCGGCGGCGGGCCGGCGGGCAGCTCGGCGAACGCGGTGAAGCCGTCGCCGGAGTCCACCGTTACCAGCACCTCGGGGGCGTCCGGCACCCGGTCCACGGCGGCGCGTACGCCGGGCGCGTACGCGGCCTCGGTGAGCACCGCGCGGGCGCCGGAGTCGGTCAGGATGTGGGCGATCTCCGGCGCGGTCAGGTGCCAGTTCACCGGCACCGCCACCAAGCCGGAGTGCACGCAGGCGAGCAGCGCCTCGAAGGTCTCGTGCCGGTTGCCGAGCACGAACGCCACCCGGTCGCCGACGGTGAGGCCGGCGCCGCGCAGCGCCCCGATCCACCTGTCGACCGCGCGGTCCAGCTCCACCCAGGTGCGGGAGCCGTCCTCGTCGACGAGCGCGACGTCGCCGCCGCGCTCGCGCACCATGTTCTCCAGCAGCTCGGCCACTCGACCCTCCTGTCTGTGCGTGGTTCAGGCCGTCAGGTCCGGGCTGACGGCCAGGACGTGCTCGGCCACCGGCCGGAAGTTGAGCCGGGCGATTCCGGCGGCGCCGATGTCCGCGCGCGCCGCCCGGGCCGCCTCGGCGGGGATCAGGACCAGCTCGCCGGCCGCCTGGGCGAGCAGTTGCACCTGGCAGCAGCGGTCCATGGCGAGGAACCACCAGGCCGCCTCGGCCACCGAGCCGCCGACCGTGAGCAGTCCGTGGTTGCGCAGCACGACCGCCTTGCCGGTGCCCAGCGTGGCGGCGATCCGGTCGCCCTCCGCCCCGTCGAGCACCACCCCGCCGTACTCGTCGTGGACCTCGTGGTCCTCGAAGAAGGCGCAGGCGTCCTGGGTGATCGGCGCGAGCGGCCGGCCCAGCGCGGAGAACGCCCGGCCGTGCACCGAATGGGTGTGCGCGGCGCCCACCACGTCCGGCCGGGCCTTGTGGATCGCCGAGTGGATGGCGTAACCGGCCGGGTTGATCCGGCCGGAGCCCTCGACCACCCGGCCCGCGTGGTCGACGCGCAGCAGGTCGTCGTCGCGGACGTGGCCGAAGTGCCGGCCGAACGGGTTGATCCAGAAGGTGTCCGGCTCGATCGGGTCCCGCGCGGTGACGTGACCGCCGGCGCCCTCGTCGAAGCCGGCCAGCGCGAAGGCGCGCACGGTCAGCACCAGGTGCCGCCGCCGGTACGCCCGCTCCTGCTCGGGGGTGCGTCGCTCAGCCACAGCCACCTCCGGTGTCGGTGTCGTACCCGCCGGCGCCGGCCGGCACGGGTTCGGCCGCGCGGACGGGCGCGCCGGCACGGTCGGCGTAGGCGGCGAGGAAGTCGTCGACCCGGTCGAACCCCCAGAACCGGTGCGGCCCGATCCGCAGGTAGGGAATGCCGAAGATGTCGTCGTCGTAGGCGCGCATCAGGCAGTCCACCCCGGCCGCGCGGACCGCGTCGTCGTCGACCGCGCCGAGGACCACCTGCGGGTCGACGCCGGCCCGCTCGGCGACCCCGGCGAGGACCTCCGGCGTGCACACGTCCTCGCCGCGGTGCCACCGCGCCGCGATCACCTCCCGGTAGAACGCCTCGCCCGCACCCCGCTCCCGGGCCGCGAGGAAACCCAGGTGCGGCAGCTCCCACCACGGGTCGACGTCGATCGGCCAGCGCATCGGCACCTCCAGCCGCCGGGCCAGCCGCTTGGCGTCCTGCAACAGGTAGAGGTGCTTCGGCTTGCTCATCTGCACGTAGTGGAAGGCGCCGCCGGCGGCGGTGAGCGCCGACTCGGTACGCGGGTCCGGGTCCCAGTAGGGGATGAACTCCAGCGCCTCCTGCGGGCGGTGCAGCGCCCGGGTCAGCCGCTCCACCGCCAGCCAGCTGTACGGGCTGCGGAACGAGAAGTACAGCCGGGGCGGTCGGGGCGCCATCATCGCCCTCCGCCGGTGAGGGCGGCCACGGTCTGCGGGTCGAGGGTGGCCAGGCTGCCCGCGTCCGGTCCCCGGCTGGCCGCGTAGCCGTGCAGGATGGTGGCGGTCGCGACCTGCACCAGCCGGCCGTCGCGCACCACGTGACAGGTCATCCGGGCGTCGTAGGTGACGTCCTTGAGCACGTCGGTGACCGTGAAGGTGATCCACATCGGCTCCTCGACGCGCGCGTCGCCGCACACCTCGACGCGGGCCCGGGACACCACCGGGATCCAGCCCCGCTCGCGCAGCATCCGCCCCACCGACACGCCCCGGTCGGCGAGGTAGCGGTCCACCACCTCCTCCAGGAGCCGGACGTAGCCGGCGTGCTGCATGCGCTCGGAGTACTGGCAGTAGAAGTAGGGCACCCGCCAGGCCCACACGAAACCGGCGCCGCCGGCGCGCAGGGTGGCGGCCGGGTCGGCGCCGGCGGCCGGGCCGGGCTCGCCGACGCCCGGCTCCTCCAGCAGTCCGGCCAGCTCCGCCGGCAGCGGCGCGGCGGCCGGCGCGTCCGACGCGCGCACCAGCGCGACCCGGACCCGGGCCCGGCAGGCGGTGACCGGTTCGGCCGGGGCCGGGCCGCCCGGGCGGGTGATCCGCACCGCGAACCGGCCACCGGCGCCCGGGTTCGCGGTCACGCTCACCTCGTCGTCGACCTCCAGCACGGCGGGCAGCAGCAGCGAGCAGTCCCGCACCGACAGACCCACGCCGTGTTCCAAGTAGAGCCGGCCCGGGCCGTGCCCGCGCTCCCGGAACCACTGCAGGACGCCCCGCTCGACCAGGTACGCGAAGTGCTTGAACCCGATCCAGGTGCGGATGTTGGCGCCCTCGAACCCGGGCCGGGCGGACAGGGTCACGGGTTCGTGCTGGACCGCCGTGGTCACGGCGTACCTCCTCGGATCGCGGGATCGGGGCAGACCTGCTCGACGAAGACCGTGATGTGCCGGGCCACCTCGGCGGCGCGGTCCAGGTGGCAGAAGTGGTGGAAGTCCGGCTCGACGACGATGTCGGCGGCGGGCAACTGGGCGCGCAGGGCGCCCGCGCACGGGCCGTCCAGGCTGGGGTCCCGTCCGCCGGTCAGCACCTTCGTCGGCACGGTCACCGCGTGCAGCGGCAGCCCGGCCGTGGCGGTGAAGTGGTCGAACAGCGCGGTGAACCCGACCGGGCCGATCCGGTCGACCATGATGTCGCGCATCGACGCCAGCGTGGCGGCGTCCAGGCGGGCCAGGCGGGGGCCGAGCCGGTTGCGCAGTCCCTCGTCGATGATCTGGACGAAGTTGGCCTGCGCCCGTTCGTGCACGGCCCAGGTGATCGGCAGGTCGGGCGGGCAGTAGAAGGGCGCGATGAGCATCGCGCCGCGCGGCGCCGGCGCCGTGTCGGCGGCCAGCATCTCCAGCACCGCGTTGGCGCCGAGCGAGTGGCCGACCACGATGTCCGGCGGTGTGTCCATGGCCTCGACGGTCGCGGCGAGCCAGCCGCCGGGGGTGCCCCGCCGCCGCCAGTGGTGGTCGGTGCCGGCCTTCCACGGCAGTTCGGCCGCGAACAGCCGCCAGGTGGCCGGCAGCCGCGCCACCAGGTGCCGCCAGCTCTGCCAGGTGTCGGACATGCCGTGCACCAGCAGGACGGTCGGCGCGCCGGAGTCCGGGCCCGCGATCTGGTGCACCGGGGCGGCGGGCGCGGTCCGGGTCACCGGGGCACCGCCCGCACGGTCAGTTCGCGTACCCCGTCGGCCGGGTCGCCGCAGCGCACGGTGACGGCCGGCGCGGCGGCGACCAGCCGGACGGCGAGCGCGGTGTGCACGACCCCGGCGGCGCCGTAGTGGTCGCCGCCCAGCCGGGCCTCGTCGACGAGCGGCTCGCCGCCGGACGCGCCGTCGCGCACCGGCCCGAGCAGGACCGGCGGCCGGTCCGCCGGAAGGGTCGGGCCGGGCGGCACCGGCGGTCGGTCCGCCGGAAGGGCCGGGCCGAGCGGGGCCGGTCGGTCCGCCGGCTCGGCGGGGCCGAGCAGCAGGCAGGCGGCGCCCGCGCGCAGCGGCCGTCCGGGCGTGGCGCCGCACCGGGCCGCGTGCAGCGCACGGGCAAGCGGGTCGTCCGGTTCGGTGCCGACCACCACGACGCGGTCGGCGCGGCCGGCGCGCAACAGCAGGCCGGCGAGCCAGATCGCGTCCAGCCCGGCGGTGGCGCCGGAGCAGACGGTGAGGTTGGGGCCGCCGAACCGGAACCAGATCGCGATCGCCCCGGCGATGACGTTGCTGGAGGCGTTCGGGGCCTCCAGCGGGCCGACCTCCCGGGGTCCGCCGTCGCGCAGCCGCCCGGCGATGTCGCCCACCGTGGCGACGTTGCCCAGGTTGGAGCTGACCACCACGGCGGTACGCGGATCCGCCGGCCCGGTCCGGCGGGGCGCCTTGGGCGGCAGGCCCAGCGCCCGGTGCACGGCGCACAGCGCGAGCCGGGTGGCCGGCTCCTTGGCCAGCAGGCCCTTGCGGCCGAGCAGCTCGGCGGCCCGCTCCGGCGGCCAGCCCGGCCCGTCGGCGCCGTCCGGCGCGTCGACTCCGCCGGGAGCGGGGTGCGCGCCCCGCGTGCCGAGATCCGGTGCGGGCCGGCCGGCGCCGGCCAGCAGGGTCGGCACGTCGAGCCCCGGCACGTTGAGCGCGGCGCTCAGCACCGCGGCCACCGGCCGGAAGTCGGTCGTCGCCGAGTTGGGCACGGGATGGACGGTCGTCACGACGCCTCCAGGAGGGTGACCGCGTTGAGGCCGCCGAAGCCGAACGCGTCGACCTGGGCGACGCGCGGTCGCGCCGTCACCGCCCGGTCCCGTACGAGCCGCAGCCCGGCCGCCTCGGGCGTGAGCCGGTCCAGCCCGACCACCGGGGGGACCCGGCCGGTGCGCAGCGCCTCGATCGCGACGGCGACGCTGAGCAGCGCCGACCCGCCGGAGGTGTGGCCCACCGCGCCCTTGAGTGCGGTCACCAGCGGTCCGGGCGCGCAGCCGGCGAAGACCTCGGCGAGCACCCCGGCCTCGGTCGCGTCGTTGAGCGCGGTGCCGGTGCCGTGCGCCAACACCAGGTCGACCTGCTCGGGCCGGCGGCCGGCGCGGCGGTGGGCGTCGCGTACCGCCCGGAGGATGCCGTCGCGGTCGGGCGCCGTCTCGTGCCCGGCGTCGCAGGACAGCCCGGTGCCCAGCAGCCGGGCCAGGCCCGCGCCCGGCCGGTCCGCCTCGACGACCAGCACCACCGCGCCGTCGCCGAGCAGCACCCCGGAGCGGTAGGCGTCGAACGGCCGCACCCGCTCGGTCGGCCGGGCCGCCACCCGGCCGATCATGGCCAGCATCGAGGCGGTGGTGGCGTCGGTGCCGCCGACCAGCACCGCGTCCGCCTCGCCGGTCTCCACCAGGTCCTGGGCCAGCGCGAGGGCGTGCCCGCCGGCGCTGCACGCGTTGGCGAGCGTGACCACCCGACCCACGCCGGGCGCGGCGTCGGTGACGGCCGGGCCGAAGTGCAGGCGTTCGGCGGGGAAGTCGACGGTGCCGCCCAGCGCGGCGCGTTCCACCTCGGCCGACTCGCGCAGCCCGGTGCCGACCAGGCTGACCACCCGGCGGTCGCGCGGGTCGACGCCGGCGGCGGCCAGCGCCTCGGCGGCGCAGTCGGCGAGCCAGCGGCCGGGCCCGAACGGCCCGTCGTCGGCGATCGGGTAGCCGTGCTCCACCCCGACGCGTCGCGGGTCCACCCGTCGCAGCGGCGCGACGCCGCAGTCGCCGCGCAGCAGCGCGTCCCAGGTGGCCGGCCCGTCGCCGAAGCAGGTGCGGACCGCGCTAGCGGTGATCGTCGCCGCCACCGGCCCACCCCCTCACCACGGCCGCGGCCACCCCGCCGTCGCGGGAGCGGGCGGTGACCAGCGCCGGGCGTCCGGCCGCGGCCGGCTCCTCGGCGTAGCGGGCCAGCAGCGCGCCGAAAGCCAGCGCGCCGGCCGCGGCCTGGCAGTCGCCCAACGCCTGACGCACCGGCAGTCGTTCCACCCCCGGCGGGCAGTCGCCGTCGTCGCCGGCGAGCGCCCAGACGTCGGCCGCCCGGACGTCTGCGACCGCCAGGGCCCGGCGGGCGCAGCCGGCCAGCCCGGCGTCGGCGTCGTCGGGCGCGAAGCCGGTGGCCACCGAGAGCACCTCGGCGCGGGCGCCGACCGCCTCGGCGCCGCGCCGGCGCAGCAGGTAGACGGCCGCCGCCTCGCCGGCCGGTCCGGCGTCGGTCAGCCGCGCCGCCCACGCCGTGTTCGGGGTGTACTCCTCCACGCCGCCGACAAGCAGCGCGTCGGCGTAGCCGCGACGGATGGCGTTGAGCGCGTAGCGCAGCGCGTACAGGAAGGCCAGCGGGCCGCCGGCCACGGTGGCGTTGACGCCACGCAGGCCGTAGCGGATGGCCGCCTGACCGGCGGCGCAGTTCATCACCGTGTTGGGGAACAGCACCGGGTTGACCAGGTACGGCTTGTCCTGCACCAGCGTCTCCCGGGAGAAGTCCATGGTGGACTTCAGGCTGCCGGTGGTGGTGCCCAGCACCACCCCGACGCGGTGCCGGTTGTCGTCGTCGAGGGTCAGGCCCCCGTCGGCGAGCGCCCGCCCGCAGGCCACCATCGCCAGCGCGGTGGCCCGGTCCAGGAAGCTCGTGCCCTTGCGCCCGAGCAGGGCGCGTACGTCGAAGTCGGCGATCGCCGGCGCCTCGGTCTCCGGCAGCGGCTCGGCGAACCGGTCCCGCACGTCGGCGCGGACCGCCGTGCCGGCGCGGATCGCGGTGAGCACGTCGGCGACGGAGTCCCCGGCGGCGGAGACCACCCCGCAGCCGGTCACCACCCCGCTCACCGGATCGCCCCGAAGATCGTGATGGCGTTGTTGCCGCCGAAGGCGAACCCGTTGTTCTGCGCCACCCGGACGGTCGCCGGCCGGGCGGCGTTGGGCACCGGGTCGATCCACGGCAGCTCCGGGTCCGGATTCGCCCAGTTGATCGTCGGGGGCAGGAACCCGTGCCGGATGGCGAGGGTGGTGGCGATCGCGCCGAAGCCGCTGGCCGCGCCCATGGTGTGCCCGAGCATCGACTTGATCGAGCTGACCGGCGGCACCCGGTCGCCGAAGACCGCCCGGATGGCCCGCGCCTCGCACAGGTCGTTCGCCGGAGTCCCGGTGCCGTGGGTGCTGACGTAGTCGACGTCCACCGGCTTGATCCCGGCGTTGTCCAGGGCCAGCCGCATGCAGGCGGCGACGCTGTCCTCGTTCGGCGCGACCATGTGGTGGGCGTCGCAGTTGAGGCCGTGGCCGAGCACCTCGGCGTAGATCCGCGCGCCCCGCGACTCGGCGTGCTCCAGCGTCTCCAGCACCAGCGCCGCGCCGCCCTCGCCGGTGAGGATGCCGGAGCGGTCCCGGTCGAACGGGCGGCACTGCCGCTCGGTCAGCGCGCCCAGGCGGAAGAAGCCGGCGTGCGCCCACCGGCACACCGAGTCCGCGCCGCCGGCCACCATCACGTCCGCCTCGCCGGTGTGCAGCAGGTCGTAGGCGTAGCCGATGGCGTAGTTGCTCGCCGAACAGGCGGTGGTAAGGGTGACCGACTCGCCGGCCAGTCCCAGCTCGGCGCTCACCGCGTAGGCCAGCCGCTCGGCGGGCGCCTGGCGCAGCGAGCCCACCGACATGCTCGGGTAGCCGCCGGCGACGAGGTCCGCGACGAGCTGCTCCACCACCGTCGACTCGCCGCTGGTGGTGCCGATGACCGCGCCCGCGCGTCCCGGGTCGGCCAGCGGCAGCGGCAGGTCCGCGTCGGTCGCGGCCAGCCGGGCGGCGGCCGCGGCGAGCAGCGCCGAACGGCCCCACTCCGGTACGCGGACCCGGCGCAGCACGTCCGCCGGCCGGAACGCGGGCACCTCGCCGGCGTACCGGTGCGGAAAGCCTGACGCGTCGAAGCTGGTGATGGGCGCGGCGGCGGAGCGGCCCCGGCGCAGTCCGTCGGTGAACTCGTCGACGCCGATGCCGATGCCCGACACCGGGCCGAGCCCGGTGACGACGACCCGGTGCACGCCTCAGTCCTGCCAGCCGGCGTACCGCGCCACCACCTCGTGCACGGCCTTGAGGCTGCGCATCTCGTTCAGCTCGGCCTGCGGGATCTCCACCTTGTAGGTCTTCTCGATCCGGGCCAGGATCTCGATCGCCCGCAGTGAGTCCGCCTCGTACTCCTCGACGAAGTCGGCCGTGTCGGCGACCTCCTCGGGCTCCATCTCGAGCACCTCGGCGACGATCTCCCGCAGTTGCTCCAGGTGCTTGTCGCGTTCACTCATCGCGGTTCCTCTCTCTCAGTCTCGCGCCTCGGCGACGGCGTCGACCGGTCGGACGACGGCCATCATGGAGTCGAACTCGGCCACCCGGCGCTCCCCGACCCAGCTGGATCCGGAGGCGAACGCGGCGCCGTCGACGACCTGGTCCAGCCGGACCCGGTGGTGGATCACGTCGCCCGGGTGCACCGGGCGCAGCAGCACCACGTCGCGAGCCGCGGTGAACATCGGCAGCCCCGCCGTGCCGGGTCGCCGGGACAGCAGCCAGAGCACCGCCGCGCCCTGCCCGAACGACTCGATCAGCAGCGACGCCGGGTAGGCGTACCGGTCGGCGGGCTGGTCCTCGGCGATGCCCCGGTAGCAGGGCTCGCAGCCGCTCACCGCCTTGACGCCGGTGAGGCTCTCGCCCGGCGCGACGGCCTCGACCCGGTCGAGCAGCAGCATCGGGTACCGGTGCGGCAGCAGGGCGCGCAGCGCGGCGTGGTCCAGTCTCATCGCCCGTCGTCCCCCTCGGCGGGCCACCGGAACGCGGCGCGCACGGTCGCGGTCCGCACCCCGTCGCCGCGTACGCACCGGGCGGTGACCTCGAAGGACTGGTCGTGCTCGACCGGGCCGACGGACGCCTCCACGGTCAGGGTGTCGCCGGCCAGCAGCGGGGCGAGGAACCGGGCCGAGCGCAGCCGGTGCAGCTCGGGTGGACGGCCGGCGCAGTGGCCGACCGCGGCGCTGACCGCCTGCCGCAGGGTCTCCAGGGTGAACACCCCCGGATAGACGGTCAGCTCGGGGAAGTGCCCGGTCAGGTAGAGGTCGTCCGGGTCGACTGTCGTCTCGGCGCGCAGGGTGATCCCGCCGCGTGGGCCGGCGGCGACCTGGACCGACGTGACCGCCGGCAGCGGCGCGGCCGCCTCGGCGTACGTCTGGGCGGGGGTGCGGTCCGGGGCGAAGGCGGGTACGACGGCGGTCACAGCACGATCCCCCCGTCCACCCGCACGACCTGGCCGGTGACGTAGGCGGCCCGGTCCGACAGCAGGAACTCGACAAGCTCGGCCACGTCCTCCGGGGTGCCGAAGCGGCGCAGCGGGATCTGCGTCAACGCCTGCGCGCGCTGCTTCTCCGACAGCGCGGCGGTCATGTCGGTCTCCACGAAGCCGGGCGCCACCACGTTGACCCGGATGCCGTGCCCGGCGACCTCCTTGGCCAGCGAGCGGCTGAGTCCGATGACGCCGGCCTTGCTGGCCGCGTAGTTGGTCTGCCCGGCGTTGCCGGTGACCCCGGCGACCGAGGAGAGGTTGACCACGGCGCCCCGGCGGCGCTTGAGGAAGCGGAACGCGACCGCGCGGCAGGTGTTCCAGGTGCCGGTGAGGTTGGTGTCGACGACGTCGTGCCAGTCGTCCGGGCCCATCAGCACCATCGGCCGGTCCCGGGTGATTCCGGCGTTGTTGACCAGTGCGGTGAGCGGGCCGAGGCGTTTCTCGGCGGTGGCCACGAAGTCGTCGACCGCCGTCCGGTCGGTGACGTCGCAGGGGGCGAACCAGCTCGGCACCCCGTACGCCTCGACCTCCGCGCGGGTCTTCTCGGCGGCCTCGCCGGCGGTGCTGAAGCACCCCGCGACCGCGTAGCCCTCGGCGGCCAGCCGCAGCGCGACCGCCCGCCCGATGCCCCGCGACGCGCCGGTCACCAGCGCGCAGCGCGGCGTCTCGCCCGCCGTGTCCATGCCACCTCCGGTCATCCGATCGCCCGTTCCGCCCGCAGCCGCGCCCGGGTGGCCGCGTCCACCTTCAGCTCGTCGAGGATCTGCTCGGTGTCCGCGCCCGGTTCGGGGGCGCCGGCGCGCACCGCCGTCGGCGTGCGGGAGAACTTGACCGCCGGCCCGGTCAGCGGCGCGGTGCTGCCGTTGGCCAGCACGGTCTGCTGCACCATCGCCCGGGCCCGCACCTGCGGGTCCGCGGCCGCGTCGGCGAACGTGCGGACCCGCTCGGCGGTGATCCCGGCGTCGTCGAGCGCGGCGACCACGTCGGCGCAGGTCCGTTCGGCGCACCAGCCGGCGAGCACGGCGTTGACCTCGGCGCGGTTGTCCCGGCGCTCCTCGTTGGTGGCGTACCCGGGCGCCCGCGCCAGCTCGGGCCGGCCGACCACCTCGGCGAGGCGCCGCCAGGACCGGTCCAGCGCGACGGCGACGTAGACATGCCCGTCGGCGCAGCGGAAGCAGCCGGCCGGCACCACGAAGTCGGCCTGGTCGCCCCAGCGGCGCAGCGGCACCCCTGTCGCGCCGAGGGTGAGGTAGCCGTTGCTGGAGAACAGCAACGCGTCCAGCATGCTCACGTCGACGTGCTGGCCCTCGCCGGTGCGGTCGCGGTGGCGTAGCGCGGCCAGCGCGCCGATCACCGCGTGCAGGCCGGCGATGTCGTCGGCGAGGAACGTGGGCGCCTTGAGCGGGGCGCCGTCGGGTTCGCCGTTGAGCGACATCCAGCCGGCGGCGGCCTGGGTGGTCGGGTCGTAGCCGGGTCGGGCGGCGTCCGGGCCGTACTGGCCGTAGCCGGAGATCGAGACCAGCACCACGTCGGGGCGCACCTGGCGGCAGGCCCGGTAGCCGACGCCCCAGGCGTCGAGCGTGCCGGGCTTGTAGTTCTCCACCACGACGTCGGCGGTGGCGACGAGCCGCAGGAACACCTCGGCGGCGCCGGGACGGCGCAGGTCCAGCCCGATGCTGCGCTTGTTGCGGTGCACGCTCTGCCGGAACCAGGACAGCCCGGTGCCGGGGATGTGCGGCGGCATCAGCCCTTCCCGGTTGCCGGGCATCTCCACCCGCAGCACGTCGGCGCCGAGGTCGGCCAGCACGCAACTGGCGACCGGCCCGGACCAGACCTTCGTCACGTCGAGCACCCGGACGCCGTGCAGCGGTCCGGGCAGGTCGGCGCGCGCGTCGGCGTAGAACGCGGTGGCGTCGGTGGGGGTGCTCGTGTCGGTGTCCACGGCCGCCTACTCCCGCACCAGCAGCGACGCGGTGCCCAGCGAGCCGCCGCAGCACATGGTGACGAGCGCGCTGTGCCGGTCGCGGCGTTCCAGCTCGTGCAGCGCGGTGACCAGCAGCCGGGTGCCGCTGCTGCCCAGCGGGTGACCGAGCGAGATGGCGCCGCCGTTGACGTTGACCCGGTCCAGGTCGGCGTCGTGGTGCGCGGCCCAGGACAGCACGACCGACGCGAACGCCTCGTTGACCTCGACCAGGTCGATGTCGGCGAGGCTCATCCCGGCGCGTTTGAGCAGCTTGCGGGTGGCGACGACCGGCCCGTCGAGCAGGTAGTAGGGGTCCGCGCCGGTGACCACCTGGTGGGCCAGGCGGGCGCGGGGCCGCAGCCCGAGGGCGGTGGCCCGCTCCCGCGACATCCACAGGATCGCCGATGCGCCGTCGGAGATCTGCGAGATGGTGGCGGCGGTGTGCCGGCCGTCGGGGACCACCGGCCGCAGCGCGGCCAGTCCCTCGGCGGTGCTGTCGCGGATGCCCTCGTCGGTGGTGACCAGCGTGCCGTCGGGCAGCGGCACCGGGCTGGTCTCCCGGTCGAAGCGGCCCTCGTCGCGGGCCCGGGCGGCGAGGCGCTGCGAGCGCAGGCCGTAGGCGTCCAGGTCCGCGCGGGTCAGCCCCTGCCGGGCGGCGATGCGTTCGGCGCCGCCGAACTGCGCCCGCGGCGGATCGTCGTACGGGTAGTCGGGCGTCTTGTAGTGGCCGGGCCCCTGGTAGAGGTTGGTGCCGACCGGGACCCGGCTCATCGACTCCACGCCGCAGGCGATGCCGACGTCGATCGCGCCGGCGGTGACCAGCGCGGCGATCAGGTGGTTGGCCTGCTGCGCGGAGCCGCACGAGGTGTCCACGGTGCTCGCCGCGACCTCGTGGTCGAGGCCGCTGTTGAGCCACGCGTTGCGGGTGACGTTCAGGCTCTGCTCGCCGACCTGGGTGACGCAGCCGCCGATGATCTGGTCGACGTCGCCGGGTTCCACAGCGGCGCGGCGCAGCACCTCGACCTGCACGTGCCGCAGCAGTTCCACGGCCTTCAGGCCGGACAGCGCCCCGTCGCGCCTGCCGATCGGGGTGCGGACCGCCTCGACGATCACCGCCTCCGGCATCGGTCGTCCCCCCTTCTCGGCTGTCGGCGTGTGGTGGTGGCTGTCTCAGGCGGGCACGAGCCGCACCCGCAGCTCCTCCAGGCCGCGGAAGGTGCTGCTGTGTCGCCACTCCAGGTCGATCTCGTCGATGTCCGGGTCGGCCAGCTCGACCACCGCGAACCGGTCCACCAGGCGGCGGAACGCGATCTGGCCCTCGGCGCGGGCGAGTTGGGCGCCGAGGCAGTGGTGCGGGCCCCAGGCGAACGACAGCGGCGTCTCGGGCGGTTCGGCGCCGGCGAAGCGGGCGATGTCGAGGGTGTCCGGGTCGGCGTAGCGGGCCGGGTCCCGGTTGGCCGCGCCGATCAGCGTGATCACGTGTTCGCCGGCGCGCAGCGGGGTGCCGTCGAGGAACGCGGTGTCCTCGACTGCGGCCCGGCCCAGCACGTGCACCGGGGAGTCGTAGCGCAGCAGCTCCTCGATCGCCGAGCGGGTCAGGTCCGGCTCGGCGCGCAGGCGGTCGAGCTGGTCGGGGTTGCGGCACAGGGCGTGGGTGCCGAGGCCGATCAGGTCGGTCATGGTCTGGAATCCGGCGCCGAACAGCAGCACGATGACCTGGATCAGCTCGTCGAGGCCGAGCCGGTCGCCGTCGATCTCGACCTGTCCCAGCGCGGACGCGAGGTCGTCGCGGGGGTTCTCGCGGCGCTTGCGGACCAGGTCGGTGAAGTATTCCTCCATCTCGCCGAGCGCCTGGTCGGAGGCCTTGAGCACCTCCTCGGGGGCGAAGATCTCCAGGCCGGCGGAGGCGGCGCGGGTGAGCCGGCGCAGCAGCGGCCAGTCCTCCGGCGGCACGCCGACCAGCTCGCCGATCACCATCACCGGAAGCGGGAAGCCGAACGAGCCGACGATGTCGACCTCGCCGCCGGCCGGGCCGACCTGGCGGGCGACGTCGTCGAGCAGCCCGTCGACGAAGCCGGCGAGGCGGGGGCGCAGCGTCTCCACCCGTCGGGGGGTGAACACCCGGCTGACCAGCCCGCGCAGCCGGGTGTGTTCCGGCCCGTCGAGGAAGAGCAGGGTGCGGGCGCCCTCCCGGCCACGGGAGTCGCCCATTCGGGGGCGTTGCGCCGACTTGTCCAGCGCCGGGTTGCGTAGTTGGGCGCGGCACTCGTCGTATCCGGTGAGCACCCAGCCGATGCCCTGGCCGGGCTGCTCCATCCGGTACTTCGACGCCGCGGCACGCAGCGCGTGGTAGTGCGGGTAGGGGCTGCTGACGGTGGCCGGGGCCTTCATCAGCAACTCCATCGCGATGATCCGGGGATCAGCGCTCGCCACGGTCTCGGTCATGACACCGAAGCCTAATCGCGTTTCCCGTATCTCGGAAGCACTTGTTTCTCGTATCTTTGGTTGCGCATACTGGCGGGCATGACGTCGGCCCGAACCCGCATGCCGCCGAGATTCGACGCGCGCGACCCGGCCGTGGTCGCCGACCCCTACCCCACCTACGCCGCGCTGCGCGCGGCCGGACCGCTGTGCCGGATGGGACCGGGAAGCTGGGGCGTCACCCGCTACGCCGACGTCGCCCGGCTGGTCCGCGACCCCCGCCTGGGCAGCGAGTTCCCGCCCGACTACCACCGGATGTCGGCGGGCGACGGCCCCGCCGGGTCGTTCTTCGGCAGCATCATCCTCTACCGCGACCCGCCGGAGCACGGCCGGCTGCGCCGGCTCATGGCCCGGGCGTTCACCCCCGCTCTGGTGCGCCGGCTGCGGCCCCGGATCGCGGCCATGGTCACCGAGCTGCTCGACCCGGCGGAACGCGCCGGCCGGTTCGACGCGGTCTCGGATCTCGCCTTTCCGCTGCCTGTGATGGTGGTGTGCGCGCTGATGGGCATCCCACCGGCCGACCACGAGAAGATCCGGCCGTACGCGCTCGACCTGAGCAAGGCGTTCGCCGCGATCGTGCCCGACTCCGACCGTCCCGCCGCCGACCGGGCGGTCGAGTGGCTGCGCGGCTACCTCGGCGAGATCCTCGACCGGCGCCGCGCCGAACCCGGCGACGACCTGCTGTCCCGCATGCTCGCGGCCACCGACGACGACGGCGCGGTGCTCGCCGCCGACGAGATCGTGGACAACGCCGTGTTCGCGTTCTTCGCCGGCTTCGAGACCACCACCAACCTGCTCGCCACCGGCGTCGCCGCGCTGCTGGAGCACCCCGACCAGCAGGCCCTGCTGCGGGCCGACCCGGCGCTGGTCCCCCGGGCGGTGGAGGAGTTCCTCCGCTACGACGGCCCGATCCAGGGCGTCGCCCGGCTGGCCCGCGAGGACGTCGTGGTCGGTGACCGCACCATCCGGGCCGGGCGGGTGCTGATCCTGCTGCTGGGCAGCGCCAACCGCGACCCGGAGCGGTTCCCCGACCCGGACCGGCTGGACGTCACCCGCGAGGAGAACCCGCACCTGTCCTTCGGCGGCGGCATCCACCACTGCCTCGGCGGCCACCTGGCCCGCGTCGAGGCGCAGGTGGCGTTCGAGACGTTGCTGCGCCGCTTCCCGACGCTCACCGCCGACGGGCCGGCGCGCCGGCAGACCGACGGGACGCTGCGCTCGTACGCCAGCGTGCCGGTGGCGGTCGGCCGGTGACCCGCGCCGGCCGGGTCCTGCCGGCGCGGATGGACCCGCTCTCCCCCGAGGTCGTCGCCGACCCCTACCCCACGTACGCGCGGATGCGCGCCGCCGGCCCGCTGTGCCGCTTCGGGCCGGCGAGCTGGGGCGTCACCCGCCACCGCGACGTGGTCGCCCTGCTGCGCGACCGCCGGCTGAGCAACACCTTCCCGGAGGAGGACCCGCAGTTCCGGATGGCGCCGGACCTGTCCCGCGACGTGTTCCGGCGGATCATTCCGACCCGCGACCCGGACGACCACAGCCGGCTGCACCAGCAGATGGTGCGCGCGTTCAGCCCCGGCGTCGCGCGGCGCAGCGCGGAGCGCATCGGCACGATGGTGGACGAGCTGCTCGCGCCCGCGTGCGACACCGGCCGCCTGGACGCGGTGGCCGACCTGGCGTTCCCGGTGGCCGCGAGCGTGGTCTGCGAGCTGATCGGCCTGCCCGTGGCGCGCACCCGGGCGGAGGTGTGGCCGCGCGCGGCGGCGCTCGGCCGGGCGTTCACCCCGTTCCTGCCCGCCGCCGACCGGCCCGCCGCCGACGCCGCGCTGAGCTGGCTGCGCGGCTACGTGCGCGACGTGCTCGCCGAGCGGCGCCCGGACCCCGACGGCGACCTGCTCGACCGGATGCTCGCCGTGGCCGACCCCGCCGAGGGCGTCGAGGAGGTCGTCGACAACATCGTCTTCCTCTGCTTCACCGGCTACGAGACCACCATGAACATGGTCTGCACCGGCTCGGTGGCGTTGGCGCGACAGCCGGACGAGTGGCGGCGGCTGCGCGCCGACCCGTCGCTGGCCGGCACCGCCGCCGAGGAGTTCGTCCGGTTCGACGCGCCGATCCAGTACACCGCGCGGCTGGCGCTGGAGCCGATCCCGGTCGGCGACCGGGTGATCCGCCCCGGCCGCTCGGTGTTCCTGCTGCTCGGCTGCGCCAACCACGACGAGGAGGTGTTCGCCGACCCGGGCCGCGTCGACGTCGGTCGGCGGCCCAACCCGCACGTCGGGTTCGGCGGCGGCGTCCGGGGTTGTCTCGGCGCGGCGCTGGCCCGCATCGAAGGAGCGGTGATCTTCGACCGGCTCGCCCGGCGGCTCGCCGGGGTGGAGCTGGCCGCGCCGCCGGAGCGGGAGCCCAGTGCCCTGTTCCGGTCCTACGCGTCGATCCCGCTCGCCGTCACCCCGGCCTGAGCCGGCATCGCGAGGAGTCGCCGCATGTCCCTGATCGGCCGTCCGGTCCGGCGTACCGAGGACCGTGTCCTGCTCACCACCGGCGGGACGTACGTGGACGACGTCGTCGTGCCCGGCGCCCTGGAGCTGGTCTTCGTCCGGTCCACGGTGGCGCACGGCCGGCTGCGCGGCGTCGACGTGGCGGCCGCGCGCCGGGCGTCCGGGGTGGTCGCGGTGTTCACCGCCGCCGACGTCGACCTGCCGCCGCTGCCTCCCGAGGCCGGCGTGCTCAACCAGAAGATGACCACGCCGGTGCTGGCCGACGGCGTGGTCCGGTTCGTCGGCGAGCCGGTCGCCGCGGTGGTGGCCACCGGTCGGGCCGAGGCGGTCGACGCCGCCGCGCTGGTCGAGGTCGACGTCGATCCGTTGCCGCCGCTCGTCGACCCGGACGAGGCGCTCACCGACGCGCTGGTGCTGCACCCCGACGCCGGCACGAACATGGTGCTCAAGCTCGGTTTCCGCCGCCCGGCCGGGCGGGCCGAGCTGCACGAGGGCGCCGAGGTGGTGGTCCGGCAGCGGATGACCAACCAGCGGGTCGCGCCGTGCTCGCTGGAGGCGCGCGCCGGGTTGGCCGAGTGGGGGCCGGACGGGCTGCGCTACCGGGCCGGCAGCCAGGCCGTGCACCTGTGGCGGGCGCAGCTCGCGGCGGCGCTGGGCGAGCCGGAGGACCGGGTGCGGGTGGTCAACGGCGATGTCGGCGGCGCGTTCGGCTCCAAGGCGTTCGCCAGCCGCGAGGACGTGCTGCTGGCCTGGGCGGCCCGGCGGCTGGACCGGCCGGTGCGCTGGGCGGAGACCCGCAGCGAGAGCATGGTCGCCGCCGGGCACGGGCGGGCGCAGCGGCAGAGCGTCGAGCTGGGCGGCACCCGCGACGGGCGGATCGTGTCCTACGCGCTGGACGTGGTGCAGGACGCCGGCGCGTACCCGCGCATCGGGTCGATCCTGCCGTTCTGGACCCGGACCATGCTGACCGGCCCGTACCGGATCGACCGGGCCCGGTTCTCCTCGGCCAGCGTCACCACGACCACCACGCCCGTGGTCTCCTACCGGGGCGCCGGGCAGCCCGAGGCGGTGGCCGCGCTGGAGCGCATGGTCGACCTGTACGCGGCCGAGATCGGCCTGGACCCGGCCGAGGTGCGCCGGCGCAACCTGCTGCCGCCGGAGAGCTTCCCGGTCACCACCGTCACCCGCGCCCGCTACGACAACGGCGACTACCCGGCCGCGCTGGAACGGGTGCTCGCCGAGGCCGACTACCCGGCGTTGCGGGCCGAGCAGTCGGCCCGCCGGGCCCGCGGCGACGTGTGCCAGCTCGGCGTCGGACTGTCCACGTTCGTCGAGCTGACCGGCGCGGACACCCGCAGCGAATACGCCTCGGCGCGGGTCGGCCCGGACGGCCGGGTGGAGGTCCGCTCCGGCACCTGCCCGCACGGGCAGGGCCACGGCACCGCCTGGGCGATGCTCGCCGCGGACGTGCTCGGCGTGCCGGTGGAGCGGGTCGACGTGGTGTTCTCCGACACCGGCGCGGTACCGGCCGGCGGCGGCACCGGCGGGTCCCGGTCGTTGCAGACCGGCGGGATGGCGGTCCGCGAGGCGGCACTGGCGCTCGTCGAGCGGGCCCGGGAGGCGGCCGCCGGCCGGCTGGGCGTGCCCGCCGAGGCGGTCGAGTTCACCGGCGGCCGGTTCCGTGCCGCGTCCGGGGGCGACCTCGGCTGGGTCGACCTGGCCGACGGCGGCGGCCTGTACGCCGAGGCGACGTTCCAGCCGTCGGCCGCCACCTGTCCGTACGGGGCGCACCTGGCGGTGGTCGAGGTGGACGTGGAGACCGGCCGGGTGACGCTGCTGCGGGTGGTGGCCGTGGACGACGCGGGTGTGCTGCTGAACCCGCTGCTGGCCGAGGGGCAGGTGCACGGCGGGCTGGCCCAGGGCGCCGGGCAGGCGCTGGTGGAGGAGGTCCGCTTCGCCGCCGACGGCACGCCGCTGCACGGCGACCTGCACCGCTACGCGATGGTCGGCGCCGCGGAGCTGCCGTCGTTCGACACGGTGGCGATGCAGACGCCGACGCCGGTGAACGCGTTGGGCGCCAAGGGCCTCGGCGAGTCCGGCGCGGTGGGGCTGCCTCCGGCGGTGCAGAACGCGGTGCTCGACGCGGTCCGCCACCTGGGTGTGCGGCACGTCGACATGCCGCTGACCGCGGAGCGGGTCTGGTCGGCGATCCGGGCGGCGAGCGCCTGACCGGCGGGCGTGCCCGGGCCACCGCGGCCCGGACACGCCCGCGGGAACTCAGTCGTCGACGACGGAGAGGGCCTGCTTCGGGCAGCGGCGGGCGGCCTCGCGCACCCGCCGGCCCAGCGCCCCCTCCAGCGGCTGCTCGGTGACGTGCAGCAGGTCGTCCTCGCCGACGTCGAACACCTCCGGCGCCTGGCCCACGCACACGGCGTTGCTCTCGCAGCGGGAGTAGTCCACGACCAGTCGCATCGCTCAGGCCTCCGTCTTCGGCACGATCTCGAGGATGGGGAACATCATGGTGGGCAGGCTGCGGGCCAGCTTCAGGTCGGCGACGTCCAGCAGCCGTTCGATGTGCTCGCGGGAGCGGGCGCCACCGCCGACCATGGCCAGCAGCAGCAGGTCGTAGAGGCGGCCGACGTCGAACCGGTCACCGGGCTCGACCACCGGCTCCAGCACCAGCAGCCGGCTGTCCGGGCGCATCGCCGCGCGTACCGCGCGCAGCAGCCGGACCGCGCCGTCGTCGTCCCAGCCGTAGAGGATGCGCTTGAGCATGTAGGCGTCCGCGCCGGCCGGGACCGTCTCGAAGAAACTGCCGCCGGTGATCGTGCACCGCTGCGCCACGTCGAGCTTCTGCAGCACCGGCTCGGCCTCGGCGACCACGTGCGGCAGGTCGAACAGGGTGCCGCGCAGGTTCGGGAAGCGGGCCATGATGCCGCCGAGGAAGGCGCCGTTGCCGCCGCCGACGTCGACCATCGTGGCCAGGTCGCCCCAGGGGTACGCGGGCAGCGCGGCGCGCAGCTCCAGTCGGGTGGCCGCCTGCTGCGACGCGTCGAAGCGGGCGCTGTCGCGCGGGTGCGCGGCCATGTAGGACCAGTAGCCCTCGGGGTGCACCTGGTCGAAGGCGGCCTTGCCGGTGCGGATGCTGTGGTCGAAGTGCGCCCACGCCTCGATGTCCGGGGCGAGCAGCGGGTAGGCGTCGCGCAGCGACAGCGGGTGGTCGGTGCGCAGCGGTTCGGCGAGCGGGGTGAGGCCGAACACCTCGGGCTCGGTCTCGGTGAAGATGCCCTTGCCGGCCAGCGCGCGCAGCGCCCGTAGCAGCGACGGCGCGTGTGCGCCGGTGGCCTCGGCCAGCTCGGTCACCGGGCGGGGGCCGTCGGCGAGCTGGTCGGCGACGCCGAGGTCGGCGACGGCGCGCACGGTGAACGGCACGATGTAGTCGGCCAGTTCGGTCAGTCGGAACACCGACTCGATGTCGATCCGGGGTCGGCTCGGGGCCATCGGAAACCTCCTAGGGGGTGGTCGGCCGCGCCCCGGCGGGACCGGCGGCGATCACGGTGAGCGTGGGGGTGCCGACGACGCGGTCGAGCCGCAGGCCGGCGTCGGAGAGCAGGCCGAGAAGGTCCGCGTGGGTGCGGTGCCGGCCGGCGGTGAGGACCAGGGTGTGCACGTCGACGAGCTTCGCCACGTCGAACGCGTCGCCGGTCGGGACGATCGCCTCCAGCAGCAGCAGCCGGCTCTCCGGTCGCATCGCCTCGGCGACGCGGCGCAGGATGGTGGTGGCCCGGTCGTCGTCCCAGCCGGGCAGGATCGTCTTGAGCACGTAGAGGTCGGCGCCGGGCGGGAGCGGGTCGAAGAAGCTGCCGTGCACGACCCGGCAGCGGTCGGTCACCGCCGCGCGGTCGAGCAGCGCCGGCGCGGCGGCGACCACGTGCGGCAGGTCGAGCAGGACGCCGCGCAGGTGCCGGTAGCGGGTCAGCAGGCCGGCGAGGAACGCGCCGTCGCCGCCGCCCACGTCGACCACCTCGCGTGCCTGCGCCCACGGCCAAGCCGGCAGCACGGTGCGCAGGTGCAGCTTCGTCAGGCTGGACATCCACCTGTCGACGGCCAGGCTGTCGGCGGGGTGCCGCTCCAGGTAGGACCAGTAGTCGGCGCCGTGCACGCGCGGGAACGCGGCCTCGCCGGTGCGCAGGCAGCGGTCCAGCCCGGCCCAGGCGCGCACGTCGGCGGCGAGCAGCGGGTAGGCGTCGCGCAGCGACAGCGGGTGGTCGGCGCGCAGCGGTTCGGCGAGCGGGGTGAGGCCGAACACCTCCGGCTCGGTCTCGGTGAAGATGCCCCGACCGGCCAGCGCGCGCAGCGCCCGCAGCAGCGCGGGGGCGTGCGCGCCGGTGGCCTCGGCCAGCTCGGTCAGCGGGCGGGGGCCGTCGGCGAGCCGGTCGGCGACGCCGAGGTCGGCGACGACGCGCACGGTGAACGGCACGATGTAGTCGGCCAGTTCGGTGAGCCGGGTGAGGGCCCCGAGATCGGCGCGGGGCCGGGCCAGCACCATCAACCGCCTCCCCTATCGCGTGTCTTGTATCTCGTGTATGTGCACACTAGCTTGTGTGGGGATCGCTGTCACCGTCGTCCCGGGAGGCTTCGATGCTCGACGGTTGTGTGGGCTGGCCGGAGCACCTCGCCGCGCGCTACCGCGCCGAGGGCTACTGGCGCGGCGAGGTGCTCGGCGACCTGGGCCGGGAGCTGGCCCGCACCGATCCGCAGCGCACCGCGCTGGTCGCCGGCGAGCAACGGATCGGCTACGGCGAGCTGGACCGCCGCGCCGACCGGCTCGCCGCCGGGCTGCGCGAGCGCGGCATCGGCAGGTACGACCGGGTCGTCGTGCAGTTGCCGAACTCGGTGGAGTTCGTGGTGGTGTGCCTGGCGCTGTTCCGCCTCGGCGCGCTGCCGGTGCTGGCGTTGCCCGCGCACCGGCGCGCCGAGATCGGCCACCTGTGCACGCACACCGAGGCGGTCGCCTACCTGACCGTCGACCAGAGCCAGGGCTTCGACCTGCGCAAGCTCGCCGCCGACGTCCGCGCCGAGACGCCGTCGCTGCGGGAGGTGTTCGTCGTCGGCGACCCCGGCGAGTTCACCGCCCTGGCGCAGGTGGACGCCGACCCGGTGGCGCTGCCCCGACCGGACCCGGCCGAGGTGGCGTTCTTCCTGCTCTCCGGCGGGTCGACGGGCGTGCCGAAGCTGATCCCGCGCACCCACGACGACTACGCGTACCAGTTGCGGGCGACCGCGGCGGCGATGGGCTTCGACGCGGACGGCGTCTACCTGGCGGCGCTGCCTGCCGCGCACAACGCGGCGCTCGGCTGCCCGGGCGTGCTCGGCGCGCTGCGCGCCGGCGGCACCGCGGTGCTCGCCGGCAGCCCCAGCCCGGACGAGGCGTTCCGGCTGGTCGCGCGGGAGAAGGTCACGCTGACCACGCTGATGCCGGCGTTCCTGCCGCTCTGGACCGACCTCGCGCCGCTGCTGCGCGCCGACCTGTCCGGCCTGGTGGTGGAGGTGGGCGGCGCCAACCTGAGCCCCGAGGTGGCCGCGCGGGCGGTGGACGAGCTGGGCATCCAGCTGACGCACTTCTTCGGAATGGCGGAGGGCCCGATCGCCTGCACCCGGCCCGACGACCCGCCGGAGCGCGCCGCGCACACCCAGGGCCGGCCGCTGTCGGCCGCCGACGAGTTCCGGGTGGTGGACGACACCGGTGCGCCGGTGGCCGACGGCGAGGTGGGCGAGCTGGTGGTCGGCGGGCCGACCACGCTGCGCGGCTACTACCGGGCCGCCGACCACAACGCGCGCGCGTTCACCCCGGACGGCCTGCTGCGCACCGGTGACCTGGTGCGGTGGACCCCGACCGGTGAGCTGGTCGTGGTCGGCCGGATCAAGGAGGTGGTGAACCGCGGCGGCGAGAAGGTGCCGGCCGGCGAGGTGGAGGAGCACCTGCTCGCCCACCCGGGCGTGCGCGAGGTGGCGGTGCTCCCGGTGCCCGACCGGGTGCTCGGCGAGAAGACCTGCGCCGTGGTGGTGCCGCACGGCACCGCGCCGACGCTGGGCGAGCTGCGGGAGTTCCTCACCGGACGGGGACTGGCCGGCTACAAGCTGCCGGACCGGCTCCAGGTGCGCGCGGAGCTGCCGTACACCGGGGTGGGCAAGGTGGACAAGCGGGCGCTCGGCGCGGAGCTGACGGCCTGACGTGGGGACCGCCGGTCGGCGGTCCCCACGGCGGTCAGCCGGTGAGCTGGTAGAGCCGGTGGAAGCGGTCGTCCACCGGCACGATCTGCACGTCGGCGAACCCGGCGTCGGTGGCGAAGCGCCGCACCTGGGCCGGGCGCAGCGCGGTCCCGGTCGCCGACGAGTCCGGTCCGGCCAGGCCCGCCGGCAGGCAGTGCAGCACGCTGGTGGCGTACTGGAACCGTTCCACCTCGTCGCCGGGCGCGACGAACCGGTGCGCCACCTTGGCGTCGAGCACCAGCACCGCGCCGTCGGGCCCGCGCAGCCGGCGGCAGGCCCGCAGCACCGGCACCGGCCGGCTCATCTCGTGCAGCGCGTCGAAGACGCAGACCAGGTCGTAGCCGCCGGCCGCCTCCGCCTCGGCCGCGTCGCGCCGGTGGAAGCGCACCCGGTCGGCCACGCCGGCCGCCGCGGCGTGCTCCGCGGCCGCGGCAAGCGTCGGCGCGTCCAGGTCGAAGCCGTCGACCTCGGTCTGCGGGTACGCGCGGGCCAGCGCGACGCCCGCCCAACCGGCCCCGCAGCCGACGTCGGCGATCCGGCTCGGGCCTGCGGTGAGCCGGTCGTGGACCGCCGGCAGGTGGGTGGCGAGCCACCCGGGCAGCGCGTGCGTGAACAGCGCCCGGTTGGCGCCGGAGTGCCCGTGGCGCCAGTCGTCGCCGAACAGCTCGTCCGGCACCCCCGCCCCGGTGCGGTACGCCTCCAGCAGCGCCGGCAGCGCGCCGGCCACCCCGCCCAGCGGCAGCATGGTCAGCGACACCAGCGACAGCGGGCTGTCCGAGGCGAGCAGCACCTCGGCGTGCCCCTCCGGCAGCCGGTAGACCCGCCGCTCGGGCGGCGCGGTGACGTCGTCGACGTCGAGGAAGCCGGCCACCGCCTGCTGTTCCAGCCACTCCCGCGCGTACCGGGGGGCGATCCCGGCGCGCGCGCCCAGCTCGGCGGGATCGGCCGGGCCCCGGTCCAGCGCCTCGTACAGGCCCAGCTTGGTGCCCAGGTAGCCGGCGAGCAGCTCCTGGGTGTGCAGCATGGCGAGGAACAGCCGCAGCGACAGCGCCCGGGCGCGGCGCTGCGCCGCGTCGGCCGGCGCACCGGGCGCCGCCGGCCCGGGGGCGGGCCCGGTGCGGGTGGTCAACTGGCCAGCTCGCCGCGCTCGCGCAGGATGCCGCTGACGTGCTCGACCACCGCGTCGATCGTGACGATCTTGCGCGCGGTCGTCTCGTCGATCGGCGGCAGCTCGAACTCGTCCTCGAGCGTGAACGCCAGCTCCAGCAGCGCCAGCGAGTGGAAGCCGAGGTCCTCGACCAGCCGTGAGTCGCCGGCCCCCTCGATCTGCTCCGGGTTGGGCGCCAGCTCGGTGACGATCGCCGTCACCGACTCGCGCACGTCCTCCTCGGTCCGTACCTCGGTCGGGGTCGACCTGGTCGCCTCGGTCATTGCCGCCTCCTGTCCGGACATCCCTCAGGACGCCGTCGTGTGTTCGGTGGTCTGCTGCCGCTGCCCGGCGGTCGGGGTGACCACGGTGCCGGGCAACCGGTCGTCGACGAACGCCTGCCACATCTGGCGTCGCCGGGGCTTGCCGCTGGAGGTGCGGGCGATGGTGCCGCGCGGTGCGTCCACGATGACCACCCGCGCGCCCTCGGCCCGCCGGCGCAGCTCCTGCGACGCCTGCGCCAGCCACTCCGGGCGGGCCTGCTCGAAGACCGCGACCACGGTCGCCGCGCCGCCCCGGTGCCCCAGCAGGGCGGCCATCCGCTGCGCCGGCACCCCGGGGCGGCAGACCGCCCATTCGAGGTCCTCGGCGAAGACCGCCCGGCCGCGCACCTTCATGCTGTCGCCGAGGCGGCCGAGCACGTGCAGTTGGCCCTCGTGCAGGAAGCCGGCGTCGGCGGTGCGCAGCACGCCGTCGGCCAGCGCGGTCTGCGACGCCGAGTCGCCGTCGGTGACGTAGCCCTGGGCGACCGACGGGCCCCGCACCTCGATCTCGCCGACCACGCCGTCGGGCACCGGCGCGCCGTCGGCGTCCAGGATCCGCACCTCGACCCCGGCCAGCGGACGGCCGCAGCCCACCACCGGCTGGGTCGGCCCGTCGTCGGCCGGCTCGTCCGGTCCGGCCACCACCCGCGCGCCCTCGCGCAGCCGGTCCGGCCGCAGGTCGACGGCGGCGTACGTCTCCTCCAGCGGGAGCCCGGTCACCGCCAGCGTCGCCTCGGCCAGCCCGTACGCGGGCAGCAGCGCCCGCCTGTCGAAGCCGTGCGGTTCGAGCAGGTCGCAGAAGCGGCGCAGCGCGTCGACGTCGACGCGTTCGGCGCCGACGATCACCGCCCGCCAGGCGGAGAAGTCCATCCCGTCCAGCGCGGCCGGGCGCACCCGCCGGGCGACGTACTCCAACCCGAAGTTGGGCATCGAGGTCAGCCGCGCCCCGCGCCGGCCGAAGCAGCGCAGGTAGCGGGCCGGGTCGCGGACGAACTCCTCGGACGGCATCAGCCACAGGTCGCTGGTGTTCACCACGGGTGTCACCAGGCAGCCGATCAGGCCCATGTCGTGGTGCACCGGCAGCCACGAGGCGGTGGGGTCGTCGGGCGTCATGGCCAGCCACCGCCGGATCGACGCGACGTTGGCGGCGAGCGCGGCGTGCGGCACGCGGACGCCACGGGCCCGGCCGCTGGAGCCAGAGGTGAACTGGAGCAGGGCCAGCGGGCCGGGCTCGGCGACCGTGCCCCGCGCGCCGCCGCCGGCGGCGACCAGGTCATCGGCGCTGAGCACCCGGGTCACGCCGGCGGCCGCGGCCAGCGGCCCGATCGTCGCGGTGAGCCGTGGCGCGCAGACCAGCACCCGGGGCGCGGCGGCGCGCAGCAGGCCGAGCACGTGCTCGCGGTAGACGTCGCGGTCCTGGAAGGTCAGCGGCGGGGCGATCGGCGAGGGCGCCGCCCCGGCGGCCATCGCGGCGAACAGCGTGGCCACGAAGTCCGGCCCGGCCGGCTCCACCACGGAGACCACGTCGCCGGGGCCGACCCCGCAGGCGGTCAGGCCGGCGAGGACGGCCCGGGTGCGGTCGGCGAGTTCGGCGTAGGAGTGGAACTCCCACTCGTCGCCGGCGGCGGCGACGTGCACCCCCCGGTCCGCGCGGGGCCGGTCCAGCCAGCTCAGCAACGGCGAACCCGACGTGGCGTCTGCGCTCATCGACCCGTCACCTCCTCCCCCAGTACATGTATCCGAGATTGATAGCAGATACAAGGCTAACCAAGATACGAGTGAGCGGATAGAGTGGGTTCGTGACCAGTACGCTGCCCCGGGTCGACAGCCTGCTCCCCGACCTGGCGGAACGGGCGCCGGAGATCGACCGCACCGGCCGCATCCCGGACGACGTCATCGCCGGCCTCGCCGCGGCCGGCTGCCTGCGCATGCTGGTGCCCGCCGCGCACGGCGGCGCCGACCTGCCGCTGGTCGAGGCGCTACGGGTGGTCGAGCAGCTCTCCGTCGCCGACTCGTCCACCGGCTGGCTGGTCGGTCAGGTCGGGCTGGCGCACCTGCTGTTCGCCTGCTTCCCCGAGGCCGCCCGGCGGGAGATCTACGCCGCCGGCCCGGACGTGCTCGGCGCCGGCGCGGTCGCGCCCAAGGGCCGGGCCGCGCCCGACGGCGCGGGCGGGTGGCAGGTCAACGGCCGGTGGCCGTTCGTCACCGGCGCGCCGCAGGCGAGCTGGATCTACCTGAACTGCATCGTGCTCGACGGGCGCACCCCGCGCACGCTGACCAACGGCGCCCCGCTGACCCGGATGGTGCTCTTCCCCGCCGCCGAGCTGGACCTGATCGACACCTGGCAGGTGCTCGGCCTGCGCGGCACCGCCAGCCTGGACGTGCGGGCGGCCGCCCGGACCTGCCCGGAGCACCGCGGCTTCAGCCTGGTCGGCGGCGGCGACGAGGTACACCGCACGGTGTTCCGGATCGCCCAGGCCGGGCTGCTCATCGCCGCGGTCGACCTCGGCATCGCCCAGGGCGCGGTGCGCGACGCCGCCGACCAGGCCGCCGCCGGCCGCCGGCGCACGTTCAGCACCCGCTCGCTGGCCGACTCCCCGGTCTTCCACGACCGCCTCGGCGAGGCGCACGTGGCGCTGCGCGCCGCCCGCGCGCTGCTGCACGCCGAGGCCGAGACCGCCTGGGAGACCGCCCGCCGGGGCGAGGTGCTCAGCCCGCTGGAGCGCGCCTGCCTGCGGGCCACCGCCGCGCAGGTCACCGCCGTCGCGCACCAGGCCGTGCAGGCGGCGTACGCGCTTGCCGGCGCGTCCACGGTGTTCGACGGCTCGCCGCTGCAACGGCGGCTGCGCGACATCAACACCGCCACCCAGCACTTCGTCAACGGCCGGGACAGCTACGGCACGGTCGGCGCGCTGCTGGCCGGCGCGCCTGTCGACACCACGATGTTCTGAGCGCCTCAGACCGGCGCGGGCGCCGGCGCGGGCACCCGGGGCGGCACCGGGGCGCCGGCGCCGAAGTAGCGCTCCCGCAGCGTCCGCTCCGCCGGGTCGTACGCGGTGCGGAACAGCCCGCGCCGTTGCAGCTCCGGCACCAGCAGGTCGCAGATGTCGGCGATGCCCTGGGTGGTCGGGCACGGGATCAGGTTGAAGCCGTCCACGTCGGCGACCTCCATCCACTGCTCCATCCGGTCGGCGACCTGCTCCACGGTGCCGAAGAGGGTGACCGGCGCGTTGGTGCGCGGCCGGCGCGCGGTCGCCACCAGGTAGCGCACGTCGCCGACGGTCCAGGCGCGGTCGGGTCCGAGCCGGCGCAGGAAGCCCAGGAAGCTGTGACTGCCCTGCCCGGCGATCTCGCCCACCGGCGTCTCGTCCGGGTACGCGCCGAGGTCGACGTCCATCCAACCGCACCACTTGGCCAACTGGCCCTCCCCGCTCCACAGCGCCACGTACTCCTCGGCGCGGCGGCGGGCCTCCTCGCGGGTCGGCGCGACCATCACCATGCTGCCCTGCAACGCCTTGACCGAGCGCGGGTCGCGCCCGTGCGCGGCGACCAGCGACCGCAGCCTCGCCACCTGCGGCGCGCCGTCGGTCGGCTCGGCCATGGTCAGGAACACCACCTCGGCGTGCCGGGCCGCGAACGTCAGCCCCCGCCCGGACGCCCCGGCCTGGTAGAGCACCGGCGTACGCTGCGGCGACGGCTCGCACTGGTGCGGACCGCGCACGTCGAACCACGGTCCCCGGTGGTCGATCTGGCGCACCCGGTCCGGGTCGGTGAACACGTTCGCCTCGGCGTCGCGCACCACCGCGCCGTCGTCCCAGCTCTCCTCCCACAACCGGCGGGCGACCTCGACGTACTCGTCGGCGCGGTCGTAGCGCTCGTCGTGGTCCAGGTGCTCGCCCAGCCCGTTCGCCGAGGCCGAGCGGAGATACGAGGTGACGATGTTCCAGGCGACCCGGCCGCCGGTGAGGTGGTCCAGCGAGCTGAACACCCGCGCGCACTCGTACGGGGCGTGGTAGGTGGTCGAGTAGGTGACCGCGAGACCGAGGTGGGAGGTGGTGGCCGCGACGGCCGGCAGCACCAGCAGCGGGTCGATCGAGGGGATCTGCACCGCGTGCCGCACCGCCGCGCGCCAACTGCCCTGGTAGACGTCGTAGACGCCGTGCACGTCGGCGAAGAAGAGCGCGTCCAGGCAGGCGGCCTCCAGCCTGCGGCCCAGGTCCACCCAGTAGCCGAGGTCGCGGTAGCCGGTGGCGCTGCGGTCGGCGGGATGCCGCCAGAAGCCCTTGAACTGCGGGGACGGCGAGCACTGGGTGAACAGATTCAGATGCACGTATCAAGCATCTCGCATCGTATCTGGTATGGCAACGGCCGAGCGGATACCGTGTCGTCATGCCCGTGACGCCCCGCATCGACCTCGCCTCGGTCACCCGGCTCACCGAGCTGGCCGACTACATCGTCCCGTTCACCATCCGGGTCGTCTGCGACCTCGCCGTCGCCGACCAGCTCACCGACGGCCCGCTGCCGGTCGCCGAGCTGGCCGCGCGCGTCGGCGCGGACCCCGGCGCGCTGACCCGGGGCCTGCGCGCCCTGGCCGGGCGCGGCATCTTCACCGAGACCGAACCCGAGGTCTTCGGGCTCACCCCGCTGGCCGAGCCGCTGCGCAGCGACCACCCGTTCTCGGTACGCGAGTGTTTCCCGCTGATGCCGGCGGACATCTACTCGTGGGCGCGGCTGACCCACAGCATTCGCACCGGCGAGACCGCGTTCGGCCACGTCCACGACGGCGCCCGCTACTACGACCACATGGCCGACCACCCGTACGAGTGCGTCCGGTTCGAGCGCTCGGCGGAGAGTGTCAACCCGTTCGTGCTGCGCACCGTGCTGCCCGTGCTCGACCTCGGCGACGCCGCGACGCTGGTGGACGTGGGCAGCGGGCACGGCACCTTCACCGCCGGCCTGCTCGCCCGGCACCGGGAGTTGCACGCGGTCCTGGTCGACCTGCCGCACGTGGTGGCCGAGGCGCCGGCCGTGCTGGCCCGCGCCGGCGTCGCCGAACGGTGCGAGATCCGCGGCGGCAGCTTCTTCGACCCGCTGCCCGCCGGCGCCGACGTCTACCTGCTCAAGACGATCATCCACGACTGGCCCGACGCGCAGGCCGCGGCGATCCTGCGGTCGGTACGCGCCGCCGCCCGCCCGGACAGCCGGGTGGTCATCGTCGAGTCGGTCAGCAGGTACGGCAACCACGACGACACCGGCAAGGTGATGGACGTCAAGGCGCTCGCGCTGTTCGGCGGGCACACCCGCACCGAGGACGAGTTCCGCGCGCTGCTCGCCGACGCCGGGTTCCGCCTCTCCCGCATCACCCCGACCTCGTCGATGTCCGTGCTGGAGGCGGTGCCGGCGGATTCGCCCACCGACGACGCCCCGGCCGCCGCCGCGTCGGCCGGCCGGGCACGCTGAGGAGGCCGCGATGCCCCGCCTGGACGGCCGCAACCACATCAACCTCACCGTGGTGGACCTCGACCGCAGCACCGAGTTCTACCGGTCGGTCTTCGAGATGGTGGTGGTCAACGACGTCACCCCGCCCGAGTCCGGGTTCCGGTTCCGCACCCTGGTGCACCCCGGCTCGTTCGCCTCGGTGGTCCTCGGCCGGGCCGAACCGCCCGGCGACCCGACCGTGCCGGACCGCTTCGACGAGCGCCGCCCCGGCCTGCACCACCTCGCCTACCACGTGCCGGAACGGGCCGACCTGGACGACTGGGTCACCCACCTCGACGGGCTCGGCGTCACCCACTCCGGCGTCACCACCTCGAAGCACGAGGCGGGCTCGCAGATCTGGCTGCGCGACCCGGACCACATCTGGCTGGAGTTCTACTGGGTCAACCGCGACTTCTTCGTGGACCGGCTGCGGCAGGTGTGGCGAGAACGGCGGCGCGGCGCGGCCTGAGGGCGGGCCGGGTCTCCCGGCCCGCCCCACCCGGTCACGCCGGCAGCTCGTCCTCGCCGCGGGTCACCACCGTGTCGCCGAGCACCAGCAGGTCGATCTCCTTGGCCCGGGTGAACGTGTCCACCGCGTCCGTCGCCGAGTCCACGATCGGATCGCCGGCCAGGTTGAACGACGTGTTGACCACCGCTGGCACGCCGGTGAGCTGCCGGAACTGCTCGATCAGCGCCCAGTATCCGGGGTTGGTGTCGCGGTGCACCGTCTGCGGGCGCGCCGAGCCGTCCACGTGCGTCACCGCCGGGATCCGCCGCCGCGCGTCCGGGCGCACCGACGCGGCGGCCAGCATGAACCGGGACGGGTCGTCGAGCCGGCCCTCGATCAGCTCGTGCGCGTGCTCGGCGAGCATGCTCGGCGCCACCGGCCGCCACATCTCCCGCCCCTTGACCACGTTGAGCCGTTCCAGGCTGCGCCGGTCGCGCGGGTCGGCGAGCAGGCTGCGGGCGCCCAACGCGCGCTGCCCGATCTCCCCGCGACCCCGGGCCCACCCGACGATCCGGCCCCGGGCGATCTCCCCCGCCACGAACCGGGCCAGCGCGTCGTCGCCGAGGCGGCGGTGCGCCAGGCCGGCCCGGGCGGCGGCCGCCTCCCCCGCCTCCGTGGTCACCGGCCGACCCCAGTACGCGTGGTCGACGCGGGTCGGCGTGAACGGCCCGCACTCGCGCGCGGAGACCAGCGCGGCGCCCAACGACACCCCGGCGTCGGTGGGCACCGGCGGCACGTAGACCCGGTCGAACAACCCGCTGCGCACCAGCACCCCGACCATGGTGCAGTTCATCGCCACGCCCCCGGCCAGCGCCAGCACCGGCGTGTCCACCCGCCGGCGCAGCTCGGTGGCCAGCGACAGCACCGCCTCCTCCAGCCCCTGCTGGACGGTGGCGGCGAAGTCCGCGTACGCGATCGGCTCCTCGGCCTCGCGCGGCGCGTACGGGAAGAACGCGCCGAAGCCCGGCCGCAGCGACTCGGCCACCGCCGGGTAGTACGCCATCAGCGGGCCGAGCGACGCGATCCGCCGCGCCGGCACCTGCGCGGCGGGCGCCCGGACCAGCTCGTACCCGCCCGGCACGGCCCGCACCGGCGCGCCCGGCGCCGGCCGCCCGTACGCGGCGAGGCCCATCAGCTTGCCGGTGCCCCAGTAGCCCAGCCCGGCCCACTCGGCGGCGGCGTTGTAGTAGAAGCCCAGCGACTCCTCCACCGGCCACTCCCGCAGGATCTCCACCTCACCGTCGGCGAAGCGGCCGATCGACGTCGACTGGGTCTCGCCGGCCCCGTCGACCACCAGCACCGCGGCCTCGTCGGCGTCGCAGCTGAACGCGGCGCTGGCCGCGTGCGCGACGTGGTGCGGCACCCAGCGCACCGCCGGCATGATGAGGTCCTCCTGGTCGGGGAAGAGCATCGCGCGCAGCCCGTCGGTGGTGAACCGGCGGTTGCGGCCCAGCGGGATCTGCCGGAAGTCCCAGCCGATCGCCACCGTGTCCACGTCCGCCGGCCCGATGCCGGCCATCGCCAGGCAGGCGGCGACCGCCTCCGCGGGCGGCTGCCCCACCGCGTGCTTGCGCCTGCTGACCCGCTCCTGCTCGACGAGCGCACACAGCGCGCCGTCGCGCAGCAACGCCGCGCTGGAGTCGTGGAAGCCGATGTTCACCCCGAGTACGTAGCGTGCCGACATCGTCGGCCTCCCTTCCGGTTTCTGGCGTTCACCCGGCGTGGCGGGCCGCGTCGACGGCGAGCACGGCACGGACGATGTTGTGGTAGCCGGTGCAGCGGCACAGGTTGCCCTTCAGCCCGTGCCGCACCTCCCGCTCGGTGAGCGGTCCGGGGTGCTCGGCCAGCAGGCTCACGGCCGCGAGCACCATGCCGGGGGTGCAGAAGCCGCACTGCGACGCGTGGTGCTCCCGGAACGACTCCTGCACCGGGTGCAGCCGGTCGCCGTCGGCGAGCCCCTCCACGGTGCCGATGTCGGCGCCGTCGGCCTGCGCGGCGAGCAGCGTGCACGACTTGACCGAACGGCCGTCGAGCAGCACGGTGCAGGCGCCGCAGGACGAGGTGTCGCAGCCGACGGTGGCCGCGGTCAGCGCCAGCTCCTCCCGGATCAGGTGCACCAGGAGGGTGCGGGCCGGCACCTCCCGACGGTGGGCCTGGCCGTTGACGGTGACCGCGACGGTGACGGTCGCGGCGCCGGGTCGGGTGTCGATGGTCATCGTCGCTCCTGGTCGCGGTCGGCAAGCGCCCGGGCCACCAGCACCCGGCTCAGGTGCCGGCGGTAGTCGGCGGAGCCGCGCACGTCGTCGGGCGGCGCGCACCCCTGGTCCGCGTACGCGGCCACGTCGGCCGGTGCGGCCCCCTCGGCGAGCGCCGCCTCCACCGCGCTGGCGCGCCGGATCGTGTCGCCCATCCCGGCGAGCGCCACCCGGTCGTCGGCCACCGCGACGGCGACGAGCGACCACTCCAGCGCCGGTCGGGCGAACGTGCGGTAGCTCCACCGGCGCGGGCCGGGCAGCGGCACCCGCACCTCGGTGAGCAGCTCGTCGGGCCGGCACACGGTGACGCCCGGCGCGACGGCCAGCGCGTCGACGGGCACCAGCCGGACGCCGTCCACGCTTGTCAGCACCGCGGTCGCGGCGAGCGCGACCAGGACGGTCGGCAGGTCCGCGGCCGGGTCGGCCTGGGCCAGCGCGCCGCCGACCGTGCCGGCGTGGCGCACCTGCGGGTCGCCGACCGACGCGGCGGCCGCCGCCAGGATCGGCACGTGCCGCTCGACGAGCGGGTCGGTGAGCAGCAGGTGGTAGCGGGTCAGCGCGCCGATCGCGAGGTGGTCGCCGCGCGCCGCCACGTACGACAGCTCGGTGAGCCGGCCCAGGTCCAGCAGCGTGTCGACGGCGTCGCGGCGCAGCTTCAGCGCCGGCAGCAGGGACTGCCCGCCGGCAAGCGGTCGCAGCAGGTCACCGTGCTCGCGCCGCAGCCGCAGCGCCTCGGTGAGGTCGCCGGCGCGGTGGTAGCGCAGGTGCGCCGGGATCACGGCCCGGCCGCCGACCAGGTGGGCACCGGGCTGCGGTGCGTGGCGCGCAGGATCGTCTCGACGAGCCGGTGGCGGTGGGCGAGCAGATAGAAGTGCCCGCCCGGGAAGGTGTGCAGCGTGAACCGGCCCCGGGTCCGGGCGGCCCACGCGTTCGCCTCGTCCGCGGTCACCTCGGGATCGTCCGCGCCGATGCAGGCCAGCATCGGCGCGCGCAACGGCACCGGCGGCTCCGGCCGCCACGTCTCGGCGATCCGGTAGTCGGCGCGCAGCACCGGCAGGGCCACCGCCTTCACTCCGTCGTGCTCCAGCGTCTCCCGGCCGGTCCCGCCGAGGCGGCCGGTCTCGGCCCAGAGCGTGTCGTCGTCGGCCAGGTGCACGCGGGTGTCGCGCAGCCGGTCCGGCGCCGGCCGGCCGGAGACCACGAGCGCCCGCAACCCGCCGCCCGGCCCGTCCAGCCGGCGGGCCGTCTCGTACGCCACCGACGCGCCGAGGCTGTGCCCGAACAGGACCAGCGGGATGTCGCCGGGTAGCGCGCGCAGCGCGGACGCGACGCCGGCGGCCAGGCTCGGCAGGTCGGCGGCGAACGGCTCCCCGGTGCGGTCCATCCGGCCCGGATACTGCACGGCGTGCAGCTCGACGTCGTCGGGCAGGTGCGCCGCCCAGGGCCGGTAGAACGCCGCGTTGCCGCCGGCGTGCGGAAAGCAGACCAGCCGCAGCGCCGGCCAGCGCAGCGGCCGGGGGCAGCGCAGCCAGGTCCGGGCGGCGGTCACCGCGGCGCCCCGATCGGCTCCGGCGCGACCGCGCGCGCGGCGGCGTCGGCCAGCTCGGCCACGTCGGCGGGCAGCAGCATCCGCGGTGGTGTGGAGTGCAGCAGCTCGGGTGGGCCGAGCCGGGCGGTGACGTCCTGCCACAGCCGGCACAGGGTCAGGTGGTACTGGCCGTGGCGGACCGGCTTCTCGCCGGCCCGGGCCGCGCGGTGCAGCTCGCCCAGCGCGTGTCCCACGCCGGCCGGCCAGACCCGCTCGAACACCTCGCGGTAGCTGGGCGCGGTCGGCTCGTTCAGCGGCTGCGCGCTCGGCACGTCCAGGTGGTCCGGCTCGTCCCCGCCGGAGCCGGCGAAGTGCGGGCGGCCCACCCCCCGGTCCTGCACCTGCTGCGGGAAGTCCGGCCGGGGGCTCCAGACGGTCGGACCGTGCGTGCCGAGCAGGGTCAGGTTGCCGGCCTCGGTGCCGATGGTGACCCGGTGCAGCAGGTGCGCGTAGTTGTCCGGGTCGGCCGGGTCCATCTGGTTCTGCACGCGCAGCGTCAGCGGCACCCCGGCGAGCACCCCGTCGACGCTGCGGAACGGCACGTCCAGCGGGGACAGCCGGCGCACCTGCTCGGGCAGTTCCGCCGGGGCCGCCAGCCCCCACGGGCGGACCCCGCCGAGCGCCTGGCCGAGGATGTCCAGCAGCGCGTACGCGACCTGGAAGCCGCACGCCGCGTCGACGTAGCGGGCCGGCCGGCGGGCCAGCAGGGCGCGCGCCGCGGCGACGAACCGGCGTACCGGCGCGGTGTGCACGTAGAACGAGTTGAGGTGGTAGACCACGCCGGCCCGCCCGGCGGTGCGCAGGCACTCGACAAGCTCGTCGTGGTGCAGCGGATGCTCCTGCAACACGTGCAGGCCGCGTTCCATCAACGCGCTGGCGACCTCGCCGCCGGGCCCGCCGAGCAGGCCGCCGCGGATCACCACGCAGGCCAGCGTCACGTCGCCGGGCACCTGCGCCACGTCGGTGAACAGCGGGACCCCGTAGTGCCGGGCGCAGGCCACCGAGCGGGCGCTGCCGCCGGCCAGGATCCCGGCCAGCTCGAACGGGAAGTCGGGCTGCCGGAACGCCTGCAGGTAGACCTGGCCGAACTTGGTACCGGCGACGAGCACCCTCGGTCTCACGCCACCCCCTCCTCGATCGTCTCGTAGCGGGTCAGCGGGCCGTCCTCGACGCGCAGCGCGGTCACCGCCGGGCTGGTCCGCAGCCGGTCCACCGCCCACACCGGGTCGACCACCTCGGCGAGGTGGTGCACGCCGGGCGGCAGGTCACCGGCGGCGGCGGCCACCGCGCCGAGCGCCACCGCCGCGCCGGTCAGCGCGTTCGCGCGGACGCCCCGGCAGACCAGCACCCGACCGCCGGTCGGCCCGGACAGCTCCACGAGCAGCACCTGGTAGCGGGGCCGGCCGAACGCGTCCAACTCGGCCGCCCGGCACAGCGCGTCCGCCGCCTCGGCCAGCTCCGCCGGGTCGCCTGTCGCGCGACGCGCGCCGTCGGCCAGCGCGGCCGGCACCCGACCGCCGGTGAACGCCGACCACCAGTCCACGTCGGCCAGGCCCAGCCGGGCGGCCAGCCGTTCGGTCTCGGTGCTCAGGTACGGCTGCAGCAGCACCGGTTCGTCGAAGAACGGCACCACCGCGCCGGCCCGCGCGGCAAGCGCCCGAGCGCGCCGGGTCCCGTCGCGCCAGGCGGCCGACGGCTCGCCGTAGCCGCCGTCGCCGACGGCGAGGAAGTCCCGTGCCGCGCCCGGGGTGAACCCGTCGCGCCCGCCCACCCAGCCGGACATCCGGCGGGCGTCCGGCAGGTGCGTGGCCAGGTAGGCGGGGAGCAGCCCGGACAGGCCCGGCATCATCCCGGCGGAGATCACCGTGACCCGGTCGGTGGCGCCGGGCAGCGCGGCGACGGCCCGGTGCAGCGCGTCGTCGCCGGCGGCGTCCACGTAGGCCGCCCCGGCGCGGGCCGCCGCGCGGGCCACCGTGTCGCCGACCGTCACGGCCGGACCGGCGCAGTTGACCACCGTGTGGCAGCCCGCGCAGAACGCGTCCAGGCCGTCGGCGTCGGTCAGGTCCACCGGGTACGCCTCGACCCGCGCGTCGCCGGTCGGCAGCCGCGCCGGGTCGCGACCGCCCGCGCGGACGGTGTCCACGGTCCACGCCAGCAGGTGCGCCAGCGCGTGCCGGCCCACCCCGCCGCCCGCGCCCACCAGCGCGATCGTGCCGGGCACGTCAGCCCCGCCCGGCGATCGCGTCGGCCCAGCCGGCCGGGTCGTCGGGTACCCGGGTCACTGTCAACTCGCCGAGGCACACCTCGCCCCACCAAGCCACGCCGTCCGGGTCCGGCTCGCCCGGGCAGAGCAGCGTCACGTCCCCGGCGTACGGCGAGCTGGCGTACGCGTCGCCGGGGATCGGGTCGGCGACCGCCAGCCCGGTGACGTCCACCCCGGACTCGGTGAGCTGCCGGGCCAGCTCCAACGCCAGCACCCCGGCCTCGCCCCGGCCCACCACCGTCAGCGGCGCCTCGGACAGGTGCCCGGCCAGCTCGGCGGCGTAGTCGGCGGCGAGCCGCTGCACCAGCGGCGCCGGGTCCAGGCCGGTGTAGCGGTGCAGCGCGCCGTCGGCCACCCCCCACACCGCGCCGCCAACGGCCAGCCCGGCCGGCAGGGCGGCGTACTCGTCGAGTCGGCCGGTGCCGTCGTGCACCAGCAGGTAGCGGGGAGGGCCGTCGCCGGCGAGCGGGGTCACCTCCACCGCGCCGGCGTCCGGCTCGTCGTTCGGTACGGCGGGTCCGGCCGTGGCGGCGAGCCGTTCGGCGAGCGCGCCGACGGTGGGGTGTTCCAGGATGGTGCGCAGCAGCTCGTCGAAGAAGACCCCGGACGCGGCCGGCACCCGCTCGGCGAGCTGGCCGGCGAGCTTCGCGGCGAGCAGCGAGTCCCCACCGAGGGCGAAGAAGTCGGCGTCGCGGCCGACCCGCTCGACCCGCAGCACGTCCGCCCAGACGGCGGCGATCTCCTCCTCCAGCCCGGCGCTCGGCGCGGCGCCGCCGGTCTCCGGGCCGGCCGTGGTGGCCGCCACCAACCGGCGCACCTCGGCGCGGTCCAGCTTGCCGTTGGCGGTGCGGGGCAGTTCGTCGACCACCTGCAACACGCTCGGGGTCATGTAGTCGGGCAGCCGGTCGGCCAGGTGCGCCCGCACCTCGTCGGGCACCACCCGCCGCCGGTCCGCCTTCACCCGGGCCGCGACGATCCGCATCCCGAGCCCGGCCATCGGGTCCTCGGGCGCGGGCAGGTCGAGCACGGGCGTGGCGCCCGCCCCGGCGAGCAGGCCCCGCCACTCGTCCGCGTCGAGGAACGTGCGGTCGGTGCCGCGCCGCAGGTCGGCGAAGTCCCCCAGCTCGTCGTCGAGGCGCACCAGCAGCTCCAGCGACGTCATGATCTGGTAGTGCTCCCGGGTCATCTCCAGCAGCACCAGGTGCCCGCCCGGGGCGAGGACGCCGCGCAGCCGGTCCAGCGTGGCCGGCACGTCCCGGGTGGCGTGCAGCACGTCCCCGGCGATGACCAGGTCGACGCTGTTCGGGGCGAGGCCCTGCCCGGCCGGGTCGACGTCCAGGTCCAGCGTGGCGAAGCGCAGGCCGGGCCGGTCGCCGAAACGCTGCCGGCCGGCCTCGACGAAGAACCCGGACAGGTCGGTGTAGAGGTAGTCGACGTCCAGCCCGTCGAGCGCGTCGAGGACGGCCGCCGTGGTGCCGCCCGAACCGGCGCCGACCTCCACGATCCGCACCGGCCCGGGCAGCCGCTCGGCGAGCGCCCGCACCGCCGACGCGGCCACCGCGTTGGCCCACCTGTTGAACAGGGCGCCGGCGTAGAGGTTGTCCGACACGGCCAGCTCACCGGCAGGGAACAGCAGCGCCAGCGGGTCCTCGTCGTCGCGCAGCAGCGCCGGCAGCGCCGCCGCGCTGCCCTGGAAGTAGCGCACCAGCTCCGGCGCCTCCCCCACCTCCGCCGCCCGCCGGGCCGCCGCGTCCCACGCCCGCGCCGCCGGGGACAGCGTCTCCACCAGCCGGTACGCGTCGTCGTCGCGCCGCAGCACGCCGGCGTCGGTGAGCGCCCGCAGCCAGCGCCGCAACAGCCGGCGGTGCCGGGGCGCGACGCCTGTCGCCGTGTACACCTCGGTCAGCGGGTGCGGGCGGTCGTCCAGGAACAGGCCGGCCGCGCGCAGCGTGTCCAGCATGGCGGCCAGGCCGAGGCGGTCCAGGTCGTGCAGGTAGCCCGCGTACCCGTCCAGGTCGGTGCCGGCGACCACGGCGGCGCCGGCGGCGGTGGGACCGGCCGGGTGGACTGTGGTGGCCGGACCGGGCTCGACCGCGGCGGGCTGGACCACGGCCGCCAGCCTGCGCTCCAACGGGCGGTCCCCGTCCACCACGGCGACCGCCGCGCCGACCGCCGGGTGGGCGAGCAGCGCGGCCTCCACCTCGGCCAGTTCGATGCGGTGCCCGCGCACCTTGACCTGGTGGTCCTCCCGGCCGAGGAACTCGATCACCCCGTCGGGCCGGTAGCGGCCCAGGTCGCCGGTGCGGTACAGCCGCTGTCCGGTGGCCGGGTCGGTGACGAACCGTTCGGCGGTGCGCTCCGGGTCGCCGAGGTAGCCCGACGCCAGCCCGGCGCCGCCGATGTACAGCTCGCCGGTCACCCAGTCCGGGCGGTCCCGCAGGCCCGCGTCGCGCACGTGCCAGTTCTGGTTGGCCAGCGGCACGCCGTACGGGATGCTGCGCCAGGACTCCTCGACCGCGCCGACCGGGTGGATGATCGACCAGATCGCCGCCTCGGTCGCGCCGCCCAGGCTGACCACGGCCAGGCCGGGCACCAGGGCGCGGATCTCGTCCGGCAGGGTGACCGGGATCCAGTCGCCGCTGAGCAGCGCCAGCCGCAGCGACGGCGTGCGCACCGTCGGCGCGGCGGAGAGATAGTCGGCGAGCATCTGCATCTGCGCCGGCACCGAGTTCCAGAGCGTCACCTCGTGGCCGGTGACCAGGTCCGCCCAGTGGGTCGGGTCGCCGCGCCGCTCGGGCGCGGGCAGCACCAGGGCGGCGCCCACGGCGGGCGGGCCGAACAGGTCGTAGACGGACAGGTCGAACCCGAGGCCGGCCAGGCCGAGGATCCGGTCGTCGGCGGTCACGTCGAAGCGGGTGTTGATGTCGGCCACCGTGTTCAGCGCCGCCCGGTGCGTGACCATCACGCCCTTCGGGGTGCCGGTGGACCCGGACGTGTGGATGACGTACGCGAGGTCGTCGGGGCCGGCCAGGCGCGCCGGCAGTGCGGCCGGCGCGGGTCCGTCGCAGTCGTCCACGGCGATCACCTCGACCGGCGCCGGCCAGTCGCCGTCCACGCGGCTCGCCTCGGTGAGCACGTGCCGCACGCCCGCCCCGGTGAGGATCAGGTCCCGCCGGGCCGGCGGCTGGTTGGTGTCGACGGGCACGTACGCGGCGCCGGCGAGCAGCGCGCCGAACACCGCGACGACCTGCCGCCAGCCCTTGTCGGCGACCACCGCGACCAGGTCGCCGGGGCGGCAGCCGGCCTCGGCGAGCCGGGCGGCCACCGCGCCCGCCCGCCCGGTGAGCTGCCGGTAGGTGAGGACGGCGTCCGGCGCCACCACGGCGACCCGGTCCGGGGTGCGCAACGCCTGCGCGAGCACGCCCTCGTGCAGCAGCCCGTCGGGCAGCGGCGCGGCGGTGTCGTTGACCTCGGCCCGCCGGCGGGCGCTGGCCGCCGGCAGGGCGACCGGGGCGAGGTCGTCCCAGGCCTCGTCGGTGCCGGCCAGCCGGCGCAGCAGCGCCGTGTACGCGGCGAACATCTCGTCGACCACGCCGTCGGGGAAGACGCCCTCGCGCACGTCCCAGTTGGTGGCGAGCCCGCCGGAACGTTCGATGTTCTGGCAGTCGATCCACACCTGCGGCGTCTGGCTGATGCCGTAGCCCAGCTCGCCGAAGCCCTCCACGCCGGTGTCGCCGCCGAGCCCGATCGCGCTGGTGAACACCACGGGCATCAGCGCCGCGTCGGGTCCCCGCCGCCGGGCCACCTCGCGCAGCACGTCGACGCCGGAGAACCGGCGGTGGTCCAGGTCGGACCAGAGCTGCGCCTGCAGGCGCTTGGCGCGTTCCTGCACCGGTGCGTCCGGGTCCTGCTCGACGGCGAGCAGGCTGACCGAGGTGAAGTCGCCGACGATCCGGTCCACCTGCGGGTGCGTCGGCACCCGGTCGAGCAGGGTCACGTCGACGCAGAAGCGCGGGTGGGTGCTCCACGCGGCGATCACCTCCGCGTACGCGGCGAGAACCGCGCCGGACGGGGTGACGCCGTGGCGGCCGGCGCGCCGGCGCAGCCCGGCCCACTCGGCCGCGTCGAGACGCAGGTCGAGGCGGCGGAACCGGGGCGGGGCGGCGAGCGCGTCCGGGCGCAGCGGCAGCTCCGGCGCGGGCGGCAGGTCGTCCAGTCGGGCCAGCCACCAGTCCCGGTCGGCGTCGCGGCGCGGCCCGTCGCGCAGCGGCGCGGTGGCGAGCAGGTGGTCGCGGAACGTCAGCTCCAGTTCCTCGCCGGGCGGCTCACCGGCGTAGCGACGGCCCAACTCGTCCAGGAGCACGTTGATGCTGACGAAGTCGCAGACCAGGAAGTCGATCGAGAAGTGCAGCACGCTGCGCCGCGGGCCGCGGGTCACCCGCAGCGTGAACAGCGGCCACTGCCGCGGGTCGTAGCGGCGGTGGTCCAGCTCGGCGCGGGTGGCGGCGACCGCGTCGGCGAAGCCGTCCGCGTCCGCGTCGCGCACCTCGATCCGGTACGGCGGCACGTCGGCGCGGACCTGCTGGGAGCCGTCGCGGTCGACCACGGCCCGGAGCATGTCGTGCCGGGCGACCACCTCCCGCCACGCGTGGTCGAGCCGGTCCACGTCGAGGTCGGTGAAGCCCAGCTCGCCGTAGCCGTGGCAGCCGACCCCGCCGTAGGCGAACGTGTCGCCGCGCCCGAGCAGATAGGCGCTCTGCACGTCGGTGAGCGGGAACGGCTCGTACCGCTGCTCGGGGTGCGGCACGGCGGCGGGGACGGCGGCGTCGCGCACCGCGGCCAGCACCTCGTCGCGGTGCTGGCGCAGCGCGGCCCGCCGCTGCTCGGTGAGGACGCCGGTCGGGGCGCGGAAGCGGAGCTGGCCGTCCTCCTCCCAGAGTCGGACACCGAGTTGCGCCAGTTCGGCGACCAGGTCCTGCCCGTTCATATCGCCCCTTCCTCGTACGCGCCGGCGGCGTCCTGCACGGCGGTGGCCAGGTCCGCGATGGTGGGTCGGTCGAACAGTCCCCGCATCGGCAGGTCGACGCCGTAGCGTTCGCGCAGCACGGCCAGCAGGCGGGTGGCGAGCAGGCTGTCGCCGCCGAGGGCGAAGAAGTTGCGGGTGCGGCCGGGTGTCGGGCAGGCCAGCAGCTCGGCCCAGAGCGCGGCGATCTCGGTCTCCAGCCCGGGCCGGGGCGGCTCGTCGGGCGGCGCGCCGTCGCCGGTGGCGAGCAGCCGGGTCACCGCGTTCCGGTCGACCTTGCCGTTGCCGCTGAGCGGCAGCTCGTCGAGGACCGCCACGTGCTCGGGGATCATGTAGGCGGGCAGCCGGTCGGTGAGGGAGGCACGCAGGTCGTCGGCGTCGACGGGCCGGTGGACGGTGACGGCGGCGGCGAGCCGGCGGGTGGCGCCGCCGACCGCGACGGTGACCGCGTCCCGCACGGCGGGGTGGTGCAGCAGGGCGGCCTCGATCTCGCCGAGTTCGATGCGGTGGCCGCGGATCTTGACCTGGTGGTCGGTGCGGCCGAGGAATTCCAGGGTGCCGTCGGGCCAGTACCGTCCGAGGTCGCCGGTGCGGTACCAGCGGACGCCCTCATGCGTGACGAACCGCTCGGCGGTGCGTTCCGGGTCGCCCCGGTAGCCCTCGGCCACGCCCGCGCCGCCGATCCACAGCTCGCCGGGCACCCAGTCGGGGCAGTCCCGCCCGCGCCCGTCCACCACCCGATACCGCTGGTTGGGCAGCGGACGGCCGTACGGGATGGACCGCCAGTGCGCCGGCACCTCGCCGACCTCGAACGCGTTGGACCAGATCGCCGCCTCGGTGGCGCCGCCGAGCGCGACGAGCCGCGCGTCGGGACGGGCGGCCACCAACCGGTCCCGCAGGTCGAGGCCCACCCAGTCACCGGAGACCAGCGCGAGTCGCAGCGCCCCCGGTGGTTCGTCGCCGGCGGCGGTGAGCAGCATGTCGAGCAGGGCCGGCACGGTGTTCCAGACGGTGACGTGGTGGTCGGTGGCGAGGCGTAGCCAGGCGCGGGCGTCGCGGCGCTGGTCCTCGGTCAGCACGACCAGGGCGCCGCCGGCGCCGAGCAGGCCGAAGACGTCGAAGACGGACAGGTCGAAGTCCAACGCGGACACCGCCAGCACCCGATCCTCGGCGCCGATGTCGTAGCGGCGGCGGATCGCCTCGATGGTGTTCATCGCCGCCGCGTGCGACACCTCGACGCCCTTGGGCTCCCCCGTCGACCCGGACGTGAAGATCACGTAGGCCAGGGCGGCCGGGTCGACGTCCACCGGCCGACCCAGCGCCGGCCCACCGTCCCCGTCCGGCCCGATGCCCCCGGTCTCGCCGTCCAGGCCGGAACGGTCGGCGCGGATCAGCACCTTGGCCCCGGCCCGGCCCAGGATCCGCTCCCGCCGCGCGGGCGGCTGGTCCACGCCGACCGGCACGTACACGCCCCCGGCGGCCAGCACCGCGAGGACCGCGACGACCTGCTCCACACCCTTGGGCAGGCACACCCCCACCGCGTCGCCGTCGCCCACACCGGCACGCACCAACGCACCCGCCAGCCGCAACGACCGCTCGGCCAGCTCCCCGTACGACACCGACAGCCCGTCACCCAGGACCGCCGGACGACCCGGCTCCCGCGCCGCCCAGCCGAAGAACCCCTCGTGCAACAGCCCGGCCGGCAACGCCCTCGCGGTGTCGTTCACCCGCTCCCGCACCGCCCGCTGCCCCGCCGGCAACCCGACCGGCGCCGGCCGCGACCAGTCGCCCGCCGCCAGCGCGCGCAGCACGTCCAGGTAGGCGGCGAACATCGCCTCCGACACCCCGGGCGGAAACAGCTCCGCCACCAGGTCCCAGTTCACCAGCAGGCCGCCGTCGCGCTCCATGACCTGGTTGTCCAGCCACACCTGCGGGGTCTGCGAGGCGCCCCAGATCTGCTCGCCGAACGGCAGGTCCATGCTGACCAGCTCGTCGCTGATGCCGAGCGCGCTGGTGAAGACCACAGGCATGGTGGCCGCCGCCGCCCCGGTGCGGCGGGCGATCTCCCGCAGCACCCAGATCGCGGAGACGCCGTGGTGCTCCATGCCGTCCCACATCCGCTCCTGCAGGCGGCGCACCAGGCTCAGGAAGTCGTCGCCGGCGGCCGGCCGGTGCGGCACGAGCAGCAGCGAGGTGAAGTCGCCCAACACGTGGTCGATGTCCGGGTGGACCTCGCGGCGGTCGAACAGGGTCAGGTTGAGCGTGAGGTCGCCGCGTCCGCTCCAGGCGGAGAGCACCTCGGCGTACGCGGTGGCGAGCACCGCGGCCGGGCTCACGCCGTGGCTGCGGGCGGCGGCCACCAGGGCGGACCACCGCTCGGGGTCGAGGCGTCCCTCGTGCCGGACGAAGCGGGGCGCGCGGACCCGGTCCGGGTCGACGGCCAGCGGCAGGTGCGGCGCGGGCGGTAGTTCGGCCGCCTGCGCCGACCAGTAGCGCCGGTCCTCGGCGACGGTGGCCTCGTCGGGTCCGGCGTGCAGCACGTAGTCCCGGAACGACACCCCGATCGGGCGCAGCGGCGCGTCCGGGTCGGTGTAGAGCACGGACAGCTCGGCGAAGACGGTGACGATGCTCAGCGCGTCGAGGACGATGTAGTCGAAGCTGAACGCCAGGCGGACCCGGTCGTCGCCGTACCGGGCGGCCTCGATCGCCACCAGCGGCCAGCGGGTCGGGTCGGCGACCCGGTGCGACAGCCGGTCGCGCAGCTCGGCCGGCGCGGCCTCGCCCTCGGTGACCGCAATGGCGACCTCGGGCACCTCGGGCAGGATGCGTTGCCGCCCGTCGGGGTCGATGACCGCGCGCAGCATCTCGTGCCGGCGCACCAGCCGGTTCCACGCGGTGGCCAGCCGGTCGAGGTCCACGTCCGTGCCGTCGAACTCCCAGTACCAGTGCGAGCCCACCTCGCCGAGCGCGAAGTCGCCGGTGCGCCCGATCCAGTAGGCGCGCTGCACGTCGGTGAGGGGGAACGGGTCGTGCCGGTGCGCGAGGTCCGCGGCGAGCCTCGCGGCCGGGCCGGCGTCCCGCTCCAGCCGCAGGCCGGCGGCGAACGCGCGCAGCGTCGGTGTGGCGAAGAGCTGCCGTAGTTGCCCGCCGGCCAGCCCGGCCGCCCGCATCCGGCCGAGCAGTCGGGTGGCGAGCAGGCTGTCCCCGCCGAGGGCGAAGAAGCTGTCCGTGCGCCCGACGGCCGGCACGTCGAGCAACTCGGCCCAGACCGCGGCCAGTGCGGCCTCCACCGGGCCGAACGGCGGCAGGCTCTCGGCGGGCCGGTCGGCGCCCTCGGCCAGGCGCTCGCCCAGCGCCCGCCTGTCGACCTTGCCGTTGCCGCTGAGCGGCAGCTCGTCGAGGACCGCCACGTGCTCGGGAACCATGTACGCAGGCAGCCGCTCGGCGAGGAACGCGCGCAGGTCGTCGCCGTGGTGTCCGGGTTGGACGGTGACGGCGGCGGCGAGCCGGCGGGTGGCGGTGCAGACCGCGACGGTGACCGCGTCGCGCACCGCGGGATGCTGGTGCAGGGCGGCCTCGATCTCGCCGAGTTCGATGCGGTGGCCGCGGATCTTGACCTGGTGGTCGGTGCGGCCGAGGAATTCCAGGGTGCCGTCGGGCCAGTACCGTCCGAGGTCGCCGGTGCGGTACCAGCGGACGCCCTCATGCGTGACGAACCGCTCGGCGGTGCGTTCCGGGTCGCCCCGGTAGCCCTCGGCCACGCCGGCCCCGCCGACCCACAGCTCGCCGGGCACCCAGTCCGGGCAGTCCCGCCCCCGCCCGTCCACCACCCGGCACCGCTGGTTGGGCAGCGGCCGGCCGTACGGGATGGACCGCCAGTGCGCCGGCACCTCGCCCACCTCGAAGACGGTGGAGTGGATCGCCGTCTCCGTGGTGCCGCCGAGGGCGACCAGCCGGGCCTGCGGCCGCAGCGCCACCAGCCGGTCCCGCAGGTCGAGGCCCACCCAGTCGCCGCCGAGCAGCGCGAGCCGCAGGTCGGTGGTCGCCCCGTCCGTCTCGGCAGCGGTGAGCAGCATGTCCAGCAGCGCCGGCACCGACTGCCAGACGGTGACGTGGTGGTCGGTGGCGAGGCGTAGCCAGGCGCGGGCGTCGCGGCGCTGGTCCTCGGTCAACACGACAAGCGCGCCGCCGGCGCCGAGCAGGCCGAAGACGTCGAAGACGGACAGGTCGAAGTCCAACGCGGACACCGCCAGCACCCGATCCTCGGCGCCGATGTCGTAGCGGCGGCGGATCGCCTCGATGGTGTTCATCGCCGCCGCGTGCGACACCTCCACGCCCTTCGGCTCCCCCGTCGACCCAGACGTGAAGATCACATAAGCCAGGGCCGCCGGGTCGACGTCCACCGGCCGACCCAGCGCCGGCCCACCGTCACCCTCCGGCCCCACGCCCTCGACCGCCGGTCCGAGCACAGCGGACCCCGCATCGTCGGCCGCCGGCCCGACGTCGTCGCAGCGGATCAGCACCTTGGCCCCGGCCCGGCCCAGGATCCGCTCCCGCCGCGCGGGCGGCTGGTCCACGCCGACCGGCACGTACACGCCCCCGGCGGCCAGCACCGCGAGGACCGCGACGACCTGCTCCACACCCTTGGGCAGGCACACCCCCACCGCGTCACCCACACCCACACCGGCACGCACCAGCGCACCCGCCAACCGCAACGACCGCTCGGCCAGCTCCCCGTAGGACACCGACAGCCCGTCACCCAGGACCGCCGGACGACCCGGCTCCCGCGCCGCCCACCCGAAGAACCCCTCGTGCAACAGCCCGGCCGGCAACGCCGTCGCGGTGTCGTTCACCCGCTCCCGCACCGCCCGCTGCCCCGCCGGCAACCCGACCGGCGCCGGCCGCGACCAGTCACCGTCCACCAACCCGCGCACCACCGACACGTACGCGGCGAACATCGCCTCCGACACCCCGGCCGGGAACAGCTCCGCGACCACGTCCCAGTTCAGGTACAGCCCGCCCTCCCGCTCGGTGACCTGGTTGTCCAGCCACACCTGCGGGGTCTGCGAGCTGGTCCACACCGGGTCGCCGAAGCACGTACGCACGTCCGCGCCGAAGAGTTCGCCGAGGCTCAGCGCGCTGGTGAAGACCACCGGCGCGAGCACCGCCCGCTCCGCCCGGTGGCGGGCCAGGTCGCGCAGCACGTCCACCCCGGAGTACGCGCTGTGCGCGACGTCGCGGGTGAACTGCTCGTGCAGCCGGCGGGCCCGGTCGACGAACGACACCTCGTCGGTCGCGTCGACCTCCAGCAGCAGCAGGTTGGTGAAGTCGCCGCTGAGCAGCGGCACGTCCGGGTGGTACGGCGTGCGGTCGTACAGCGGCAGGTTGAGCAGGAAGCGGTGCCGGCTGCTCCAGGCGGCCAGCACCTCGGCGAACGCGGTCAGGAACACCATCGGCAGGGTCACGCCGTGCTCGCGGGCGCGGCTGGCGAGGCGGTCCCGGTCGGCGCCGGGCAGCCAGTGGTGGTGGCGGGTCACCCGGTGCCCGCTCACCCGCTCCGGCGCGACCGCGACCGGCAGCTCGGGGCCGCCGGGTAGCTCCGGCAGCCGCTCCCGCCAGTAGGCGGACGCGGCCTGCCGCGCGGCCTCCCGGCGGCGGGCGTGCACGGCCAGGTACCGCGGATAGCTGTAGCCGATCGCCGGCAGCGGCGCGTCCGGCCGGTCGTAGAGGGCGGCCAGGTCGGCCAGGAGCACCCGGAAACTGTGCGCGTCCGCGACGAGCATCTCGATCTCGACGTGGATCCGGGTGGCGCCCTCGGGCAGCAGGGAGAGCTGGATGTCGAACACCTCGCCCCGGTCCACCCGCAGGCTGCGGTGCGACAGCGTGTCGCGCAGCTCGCCAAGCCGCCGCTCCCGGTCGGCCGGGCTGCGGTCGCGCAGGTCGTGCACGGTCAGGCCGGGCCACCCGCCGTCCGGGGTGATCTGCTGGCGGCCGTCGTCGAGGAACGTCGCCCGCAGCATGTCGTGCCGCCGCACCAGCGCCCGCACGGCCCGCTCCAGCCGGGTCGGATCCACGTGCCGGCCGTCGAACTCGTTGTAGAAGTGCGCGCCGACGCCGCCGAGCGCTTGGTCCCCGGCCCGCCCGACCCAGTAGGCGTGCTGCATGGTCGCCAGCGCGAACGGCGCGTCCGGATCGACCGCCTCGTCGTCGGCCGGCACGGAGGGCGCGTCGGCGCCGGCCGCGTACGCCAGGGCGTGCCACTGCCGGACCGTGCGGTGCTCGATGAGCTGGCCGAACGTGAGATCCGCGCCGGCGGCCGACCACTGCGCCGCCAGCCGCATCAGGCCGATCGAGTCGAGACCGCGCTCCAGCAGGTCGTCGTCGGGCAACACCGGCTCGTCGAGCAGCCCGGCGACGTCGCCGCACATGCCGTCCAGGGTCAGCGTGGTCAGCACTGGCATGTCCACTCCGGTCAGGCGCGAGGTAGGCGGATCGAGCGGTCGGCGAAGCCGATGAGGTCGAGGCGTTCCAGCCCCGAGCGGACCCGGGGGGTCAGCAGCCCGATGTTGGCCAGGGCGGTGACCACCCGGGCGAAGATGGCCTGCCGATACTTGATCATCAGCTCGTTGTGCGCGGCGAAGTCGACGCCCTCGTCGCGGTCGACCTCGATGCGGTCCCACACGTCCTCGAGCAGGAACCGGCGCCGCATCAGGCTCGCCGACTCCAGCACCATCTCCTCCCGGTCGGCCCGCTCCGCGCTTGTCATCTGCGCGTAGATGCCCTCCAGCGACAGCACGCCGAAGGACACGTGCCGGGCCTCGTCGCGGGCCACCAGCCGGGTGATGTCGCAGATGAGGCGGTCGTGGAAGGTGCTGTTGGCGAGCCGGAACGCGGCCATCGCCAGCGCCTCGACGATGATCTGCATGCCCAGCGCGGTGATGTCCCAGCGGGCGTCGGAGAGCAGGTCCTCCAGCAGTTCGGCAAGCGCCGGGTTGATCGGGTACGGCTCGGGCACCTTCTCCCGCAGGTAGCGGGAGAACGCCTCGACGTGGCGCGCCTCGTCGGCGGCCTGGCTGGCCGCGTAGTACTTGCTGTCCAGGTCGGGGACCACCTCGACCAGGCGGGCGGCCACCACCAGCGCGCCCTGTTCACCGTGCAGGAACTGGCTGACCATCCAGGACTGCAGCTCCCAGCGGAACGTGTCCCACATCGGGCGGCCGCGCGCGGCGAGCGGCGAGGCCTCGAACGAGGCCATGGCGAACGCCGAGTCGTCGGGCAGCGGTTCGCCGAACGGCACCGGGATCGACCAGTCCACGTCGGTGGTGGCGTTCCACTGCGCGCTCTTGGCCCGCTCGTAGAGGGAGAGCACCCGAGGCATCTCGGACTCGTACCGCCACGTCAGCCGAGCCGGCACGGGCGTGGTGACCGACAGACCAGACATGCGCCCAAGGTACCGACAGACAACACAAGATGCCAGACCCTTGATGACAGATACGCGCGCGGCCGGGTACCGTCGCAGCGTGGCGCCCCGAGAACTACCGGCCTCCGTCGGCCAGCGACTGCTCGGCATCATCGACCACTACCGCGCCGACCACGGGGCGCTGAACTGCCCGCTGCTGTGCCGGGTCACCGGCACCGTCGACATCGACGCGCTGGCGGCGGCGCTGACCGCGCTGACCGCCCGGCACGAGGCGCTGCGCACCACGTTCTCCGGCCGGGGCCCCCGCCTGGCCCAGCTCGTGCAGGACCCCCGACCGGTCCCGCTGTCGGTGGTCGACCTGCGCGCCGCACCCGACCCGCGCGCCGCTGCGGACGCGGCCGTCGCCACCGAGCTGTCCACCCGGGTCGACGTCGCCGCGTGGCCCACCCGCGCCACCGCCTGGCGGGTGGCCGACGACGAGGTGGTCCTCTGCTTCACCATGCACCACCTGGTCACCGACGCCTGGTCGTGCGGCCTGCTCTTCGAGGAGTTGCGGGCGCTCTACGACGCGCACCTGGGCCGCCCCGCCACGCTGCCCCCGGTCCGCTGGCAGTACGGCCAGTTCGTCGCCTGGCAGGAGGCCCGGCTGGCCGGCGACGAGCTGAACCGGCAGCGGGAGTTCTGGCGCGCCCAGCTCACCGGCCTGCGACTGCCCCGGCTGCCCTACCGCGACCCGCCGCCCGGCGCCACGCCCGGCGTACGCGGCCGGGACCTCGACGCCGCCGTGGCCGGTGGCCTGCGGGAGCTGGCCCGGCGGCACCGCACCACGCTGTTCAGCGTCACCCTGGCGATCTACTACGCGGTGCTGCACCGCGTCACCGGCCAGGGCGACCTCGCCGTCGCCTCGCTGTTCGCCAACCGCAGCCACCCGGACAGCCGACGCACCGTGGGTTTCTGCGCCAACATGGTGGTGCTGCGCACCAGGCTGCCACCGTTCGCCACGTTCCCGGCGCTGCTGACCGCCACCCACGCGACCGCCGCCGCCGCGTTCGCCAACCAGGAGCAGCCCTACCAGGCGGTCGCCACGGGCAGCGCCAACCTGGGCGGCCGGGTCGACGACGTGGTGTTCCAGATGATGGCCGAACTCGACCACCGGGTCCCGGCCGCCGACGCCGAGTTCGAGCTGCTGCTGCCCGAGGCGATCGGCAGCCGGTTCGGCACCGAACTGGCGATAGCGCCGCGCGGGTCCGGACTGCGGGCGGTGCTGTTCCACACGCCCCGGCTGGCGCCCGCCGACGCCGATCGGCTCCTCGACGGCTACGCCGGCGTCGCGCGCACGGTGGCGGCCGACCCGGCCACGCCCCTGTCGAGCCTGCTGCGCCGCTGACCGGGCGGGCTCAGCCCCGGATCAGCTCGGCGCCGCGCTCCCCGATCATGATGCTGGTCAGCGCCGCCGGCGCGCGCAGCGGCACCGGCACCACGGAGGCGTCCACCACCCGCAGGCCGGGCACGCCGTGCACCCGGCAGTGCCCGTCGACCACCGCGCCGGGGTCGTCCGAGGTGCCCATCCGCGCGCCGCCGACCAGGTTGAGCCGGCTGTAGGTGGTGGTGCGCAGCACGTGGTCGAGCTGCTCGTCGTCGCCCACCACCGCGTCGTCCACCAGCGCGAACCGGGCCACGGTCTTGGTGAACGCCGCCTGGTTGGCGATCTCCCACGCGTGCCGGTAGGCGTCCCGCATCCGGGCGAGGTCACCGTCGGCGGAATAGAAGTCGAGGTCGACCAGCGGCGGCGCGGCGGCGTCGGCCGAGCGCAGGCCGATCCGGCCCCGGGACGCCATCGCCATGTCGCCGATCATCACCGTGTTGATCAGGTCGGTGCCGACCAGCCGGTCCAGGCCCGCGCCGGCGCCGCGGGTGGTGCTCATGCCGGTGAACAGGCTCAGGTAGAAGGCCTGGTCGGCGGCGTGTCCCGGGATGCCGGCGAGCCGCCCGATGAGCTGGGTGCGGGGCCAGTCGGTGCCGATCGCCTCCCGCTCGGGCACCACCAGGATGATCGCGCCCGGCTGGTCGATCACGTCGGCGCCCACGCCGGGCAGGTCGACGAGCGGGGTGACGCCGGCGGCCCGCAGCTCGTCGGCCGGGCCGATGCCCGAGCGCAATAGCAGCGCCGGACTGTAGGGGCTGCCCGCGCAGAGCACCACCTCGCCCGCGCCGACCGTCTCGCCGCCGACACGCACCCCCACCGCCCGGCCGTCGGCCAGCAGCACCCGCTCGACCTCGGCGTCGCCGCGCACGGTGAGGTTGGGCCGGGACCGGGCCGGGTCGAGGTGGGTCTGCGCGGTGGACATGCGCAGCCGGTCCCGCCGGTTCTGCGGATACATCCCGATGCCCACCGCGTCGGGAGCGTTCATGTCCTCCTGGTAGTCGTGCCCGAGCGCGAGCACCGCCTCCAGGAAGCCGTCCATCGCCGCTGTCAACTGCCCGCGCGACCAGCGGGTGATCGGCACCGGACCGTCGGCGCCGTGGTGGTCGCGGTCGCCGAACTGCGCGTCGCTCTCCAACCGGCGGAACGCGGGCAGCACCGCCGGCCAGTCCCACTCCGGCAGGCCGCGGCCCCAGGCGACGAAGTCGGCCGCCGGCGCGCGCATCGCGCCCCGGTCGTTGATCCGGGTCGAGCCGCCGACCACCCGGCCGCGCCGCAGCGGTGCCTCGCGCCCGGCGACCACTGTGGCGCGCAGGTCCCAGTCGAAGCCGTCCTCCGCCTCCACCGAACCGGTGCGCAACACCTCCGGCCCGGCGTCACCGACCAGGTCGGGGCCGGCCTCCAGCAGCAGCACCGAACGCCCGGGCTCCTCGCTCAACCGCGCCGCGAGCACCGCGCCGGCCGCACCCGCGCCGACGATGACGTAGTCGTAGCGAAGCATGGGCACAGCGTAGCCGAAGATCCGACATGCCATGCGCGACGCATGTGCTATCCGCGATTCTTCATTAGACTCTCCGGCATGAGCGCAGGCCCGGAAATCATCCCCACGCTTCGCTACCGCGACGCGCCGGCCGCCGTCCGCTGGCTGGTCGACGTCGTCGGCTTCCGTGAGGCACTTGTCGTCCCCGGTCCGGACGGCACCATCAGCCACGCCCAGCTCACCTGGGGCAACGGCATGGTCATGCTCTCCTCCGAGACCGACGGCGGCGACGGTCGGCTGGTGCTGGACACCGGCCCCGGCGCGACCTACGTGGTCCTCGACGACGTGGCCGCGCACTACGACCGGCTCGTCGCGGCCGGCGCCGAGATCGTGCAGAAGCTGCGCGACGAGGACTACGGCGGGCAGGGCTACTCGGTGCGCGACGCCGAGGGCAACATCTGGAGCTTCGGCTCCTACCGGCCCGGGGCGTCCTGACCGGACGCGTCGTCCAGCAGCGACGCGGCCAGCTCGGTGCGCAGGTCGGCCACCGTGCCGTCGAACGTGGCCAGCCACCACGCCCGCCGATACCAGTGGTGCAGCGGCTGGTCCCAGGTGAAGCCGCTGCCCCCGTACGTCTGGATGGCGGTCTCGCAGGCGGTGGTCGCGGCCTCGCGCCCGGCCACCGCGGCGGCGGCGACCGCCCGGTCCGCGACCGGGCCGGGTTCCGCGTCGACCGACCAGGCGGCCCGGTAGGCAAGTGAGCGGGCGGTCTCGACCTGGCCGTAGAGATCGGCGAGCGGGTGGGCCACCGCCTGGTTCGCGCCGATCGGCCGGCCGAACTGGGTACGCGCGCCGGCGTACCCGACGGCCCAGGACAACGCACGCGCGGCCACGCCGACGGCCTCGGCGGCGAGCAGGGTCAGCGTCCGTCGCCGGGTCGCCGCGAGCACGTCCCGACCCGCGTCGGCCGCCACCAGCGGCGTCGAGGCCAGGCCCGACAGGTCCACCGTGGCGGCCGGCCGGGTCGGTTCCAGGCCCGCCGGCCCGGCGTCGGTGGGCGCCGGGCGCAACGCGGACGCGTCGACCAGGCGCAGCGCCACGCCGTCCGGGCCGGCGACGGCCACCACGAGATCGGCCGCCTCCGCCGCGTGCGGGACGGCGACCTTGCGCCCGCGCAGCGTGCCGTCGGCGGCGACCGTGCAGCCCACCGGGCCGGGGCGGTTCGGCGCCAGCAGGGCGGCGAGCGTGCCGGGGCCGGACTCCTCGGCCCAGGCCAGCGTGGCCGGCCGGCGCGGCTCGCGCCCGGCGGCCCGCAGCGCCGGCCCGGCCAGGCCCACTGTCGACCACCAGGGCAGCGGGCTGCGCGCGTGGCCGAGCTGCTCGGCGAGCAGGGCCAGCTCGACGGTGCCCAGCTCGGGGTCGAGCCAGCCGAGGCCGATGACGTCGGCCCAGGTCCGGTCGGTGTCGCCGGCGGCGCGCCCGTCGGCGAGATACTTCGCCGCGGTGTCGCGCAACGCCTCCTGCTCGCCGGTCAGTGCGAAGTCCATGCTGCGGTCCCCTCCGGACGGGTGTCAGTACGACCTGGGCAGGCCGAGCACCCGCTCGGCGATCACGTTGCGCAGCACCTGCGAGGTGCCGCCCTCGATGGTGTTGGCGCGGCTGCGCAGCATCTCGCGCCGCCAGTAGCGGTCCCACCCGTCCGGCCCGCCGTCGGCGGTGAGCAGGACGGCCAGCGCGGTCAGCCGCTGGTGCGCCTGCGACCAGCGCAGCTTCACCACCGAGGTCTCGGGACCGGGCGTCCCGGTGCGCCGCAGCTCGGCCAGGGCACGCCGGTTGGTCCAGCGCAGCCCCTCCAGCTCCACGTAGCGGGCGGCGATCTGGTCACGGACGAGCGGGTCGGTGTCACGGCCGCGGGCCCGCGCGGTGGCGACCAGCCGGCGGAACGCCACCTCCAGCCGGGCGGTGAGCGTGAACCCGAAGGTGCCGCGTTCGTGGGCCAGCGTGGTCATCGCCACCCGCCACCCGTCGCCGACCTCGCCGACCACCGCGTCGAGCGGCACCCGCACCTCGTCGAACTCGATCTCGGCGAACTCGGCCTCGCCTGTCATCTGCCGGATCGGGCGGACCGTCACCCGGGGCGTGCGCAGGTCGACCAGCAGGCAGGACAGGCCACGGTGGCGGGTCGCGTCCGGGTCGGTGCGGGCGAGCAGCAGGCAGTGGTCGGCCAGGTGCGCGTAGGAGGACCAGACCTTGCGCCCGGTCACCACAAGCGCGTCGCCGTCGCGGCGGGCGAGTGTCCGCACCGCGGACAGGTCGCTGCCCGCCTCCGGTTCGGAGAAGCCCTGGCAGAAGATGACCTCGCCGGTGAGGATCCGGGGCAGGTACCAGGCCCGCTGGGCCGGTGAGCCGCAGGCGATGACGGTGGGACCGACCATGCCCAGGCCGATCACGCCGATGTGCTCGCCGGCCTCGGCACGGGCGCTCTCCTCCAGGTAGATCGCCTGGTGCACCGGGGACAGGCCACGCCCGCCGTACTCCACCGGCCAGGTCAGCCCGGCGTAGCCGGCCTCGTGCAGCGCGGCGCTGAAGGACCGCACGGCGGCCACGTCGTCCCACCGGCCCCGCGCCGGCGCGCCGTCCGTCCCGGTGGTCACCGGCACGGACCGGGCCAGCCAGTCACGCAGCCCGGCGCGGAACGCGGCCTCCTCGGCGCTGTCACGCAGATCCATGCGCCGCATCGTACTCGTATCTGGTTTTGCTGTGCAGTATCTTGTGTCGACGGATGGTGCGTGGAGGGGGAGGTCCGATGGCCAGTCTCGCGGACGACGCCGCGGTCGAGCGGACCGCGCCCGGTCGCTACCGAGCCAGCCTGGCCGAGGACTGGTCGGTGTGGGGACCCAACGGCGGCTACCTGGCGGCGGTCGCGCTGCGGGCCGCCGGCGACGCCGCCGGCGGACTGCTGCCGGTGAGCCTGAGCTGCCAGTTCCTCGCGCCGGCCCGCTACGGCGAGGCCGAACTCACCGTGGAGCGGGTGCACGGCACCCGCCGCGCTGCCGCGTTCCACGTCACGCTGCGCCAACGCAACCGCACCGTGCTCGCCGCGCACGTGTGGACCGTCGCGGGCGGTCTGGTCGGCCCGGAGCGCCGCTGGATGCCGGCGCCGGAGCTGCCCGGACCCGACGAGCTGCCGGCGCTCGTCGACCTGATGCGCCGCGACGGCCTGCCGGTGCTGCCGATCTGGGAACGCTGCTACGAGGTACGCCTGTCCGGCTGGCCGGCCGGCGGCTGGTCGCCGCAGCGCGACGGCGTGCCGACCGTACGCGGCTGGCTTCGGCTGCACGAGCCGCTGCCGGCCGACGCCGACCCGTGGCTGGCCGCCGCCCGGCTGGTGTTCGCCGTCGACGTGGTGCAGTTCCCGGCCATCGTGCAGGCGTTCGAGCAGACCACGTTCATGGCCCCGAGCATGGACCTCTACGTGGGCTTCCAGGCCGGCGGCGACGCCGGCGAGTGGCTGCTGGTGGAGGGCGAGGCCGCCTCGGCCAACGGCGGCACGCTGGGCGCCCGCGCCCGGGTCTGGTCCGACGGCGGGCATCTGCTGGCCACCGGCGGCCAGCAGATGCTCTACCGGATGGCCAGCCCCGCCTGACCGGCCCGCCCGGTCAGGCGGCGGTCCGGCGGCCGAAGCGGCGCACCGCCACCAGCAGGCAGATCCCGCCCAGCCCGAGCACCCAGGCCAGCGTCTGCAGCACCGGCGCCAGGACCGGCCCGCCCGAGGAGAGCCCGACGAGCGCCTCGGTGGCCACCGAGAACGGGTTGGCCCGCACCAGCGGCTGCACCACCGAGGGGAACGCCGACACCGGCACGAACCCCGAGGAGAAGATGAACAGCAGCGTCGCCGGGCCGGTCAGCGACGGCGGCAACGACTCCTCGTCACCGGGACCCGAGCCGCGCCACAGCGCGATCGCCGCCCACATCGCCCCGAACAGCGCGAGCACCGCGAAGAACCCCACCACGGCCGCCGCGCCCTGCCGGAACCGGAACCCGAGCAGCAGCGCCACCGCGGTGGTCAGCACCCCGATCAGCACGATGCGCAGCACGTCGCCGGCGACCCGCCCGGCCAGCAGCGCCCCCGGCCGCACCGGCATCGCCCGCAGCCGGTCGACCAGCCCGCCCTTGAGGTCGCGCAGGAAACCGACGGCGCTCGCCGGCGACCCGAACGCGGCGGTGGAGAGCACCACAAGCGGCGCGAGCCGCTCCAGGTAGTGCTGGCGGTCGCCGTCGCCGACGATGCGGCCGAAGACCGCGTACTGGGTGAGCAGGAGCAGCACCGGGAACGCGAACGAGTAGATCAACGCCGGCGGGGCGCGGAAGAACCGGCGCAGGTTGCGCCCGGCGAACAGCGACGCCTGGGTGACAGTGCTCATCGGGTCCTCCGGAACGAACGGGCGGCGGCGAGGCCGAACAGCAGGCCCAGCGCCAGCAACCAGGCCAGCGCCGGCCACACCCGCTGGTCGGCGCCCTCGGTGGACAGCGCCCGCAGCGCGTCGACCTGGGCGGAGAACGGCGACACCCGCACCAGCGGCTGCAACCAGCCCGGGAACGCGTCGACCGGCACGAACGCGGTGGACACCGTGGTCAACACCAGATAGGGCAGGGTGAGCGCGGAGTAGGCGTGCTCCGGGTCGCGGGCGCCCAGGCCCAGCGCCGCGCACCCGGCCGCCAGCACGACCGCGAAACCGACCGCCAGCAGCACGAACCCCACCGCGCCGGCCGCGCCCGCGGTGAACCGGAAACCGACCACGACGGCCGCGACGAGGATCACCGCCACCGCGACGGCGGCCCGCGCCGCGTCCACCACCAGCCGGGCGGCCGGCACCACGGCGGCGCCCATCGGCAGCGTCCGGTAGCGGGTGATCAGCCCGCTGCGGGCGTCACCGGCGACCATGTAGCACGCGGACATGGCCACCAGCACGGTGGTCTGCACGACGATCGCCGGCGGCAGGAACTGCTCGTAGGCGATCCCGTAGTCGGACATCAGCCGGTGGAACACCACCATGAAGCCGGCGAAGAACGTCAGCGGGAACACCACGGTCAGGCCGACCGACCGGCCCGCGCGCGCCTGGCGCAGGTTGCGCGCGGCCAGCACGGCGAACTGCCGCGCCGCGCCCGCGGCCGGCGGGCTCGCGACGGTCACCGCCCGGCTCCCGCCACGTCGGGCACGCCGGCGGCCGACCCGGTCAGCGACAGGAACACCTCGTCCAGGGTGGGCCGGCGGACCGTCACGTCGTCGGCCTCCACGCCTGCGGACTCCAGCCGGCGCACCACCTCGGTCAGCGTGCCCGCCCCGGCCGCGACGCGCAGCACGTCGTCGTCCTCGGTCAGCTCCGGGAATGCCTCCCGCAGCCGCGCGGCGGCCGTCTCCCGGGCCCGGGGGTCCTCCACGCGCACCTCGCAGACCGTGCCGCCGAGGCGGCCCTTCAGCTCGTCCGGGGTGCCCTCGGCGACGACCCGGCCGTGGTCGATCAGCAGCACCCGGTCGGCGAGCTGGTCCGCCTCCTCCAGGTACTGCGTGGTCAGCAGCACGGTGGTGCCGTCGGCGCGCAACCGCCGGACCACCTCCCACAACGCCCGCCGGCTGCGCGGGTCGAGGCCGGTGGTCGGCTCGTCGAGGAACAGCACCGGCCGGTCGACCACCAGGCTCGCGGCCAGGTCGGCCCGGCGGCGCAGACCGCCGGAGTAGGTGCGGACCGCCTTGCCGGCCACCTCCCCCAGGTCGAAGCGCTCGACCAGCTCGTCGGCGCGCGCGGCGGCGGCCCGCCGGTCGAGGCCGAGCAGGCGGCCGAACAGCACCAGGTTCTCCCGGCCGGTGAGCAGCTCGTCGAGCGCCGCGAACTGGCCGGTGACGGCGATGCTGCGGCGCACCTGGGCGGCCTGGTCGACCACGTCGAAGCCGGCGACCCGGGCGGCGCCCGAATCCGGTCTGAGCAGTGTGGTGAGACAGTGGATGGTGGTGGTCTTGCCGGCGCCGTTCGGGCCGAGCAGGCCGACCACCTCGCCGGCGGCCACCTCGAATCCGACCCCGTCGACAGCTGTCGTCGCGCCGAACGACCGGCGCAGATCGTGGACCTGGATCATCTGCTCTGACATCGCACCACCCTCACCCCAGGAGTCCCCGGCACCATATCAACGCTCGTATCTTGAAAACCAGATACAAGAACGAACAATTCATCCGTCCACGGCGATGCGTCGGGCCCCGCGACGTCGACGCGAGGAGGCCGCGAACGCGACGCCGGTCCGGTCGACCACACCGGAGCGGACACACTCGACAGCGATGTCCACCCCGGCCGCCACGTCGGCCGCGCCGGCCGCGCCGTGGCAGACCACGCACACCCCGCGTACGCCCAGCAGCGCGCCACCGGCCTCGGCGGCCAGCCCCCGCCGCACCGCCGTGGTCACCCGCCGCTCCCGGTCGCGGGCCAGCGCCCCGATCGGCGAGAACGCCCGTACCGCCGCCAGCGCCAGCCCCACCGTCGCGTCCAGCGTGCGCTCGTACATCTTCAACGCCACGTCACCGGTGAACCCGTCGGTCACCGCCACGTCCACCCGGCCGCCCAGCACGTCGTACGCCTCGATCTGGCCCACGTAGCCGGGCATCGTGGCCAGCAGCAGGTGCGCGTCGCGGCGCACCGGGCCACCCTTGACCGACTCGTGGCCGTTGGACAGCAGCCCGATCCGGGGCCGGTCGACGCCGAGTCGGCAGCGGGCGTACTCGGCGCCGAGCACCGCGAACTCGACGAGCCACTCCGGCTGCGCGGTCGCCGTGGCGCCGATGTCGAGCAGCACGGTCGGCCCGGCGTCCGGCACCGGCAGCACCGTCGCCAGGGCCGGGTTGGTCACCCCCGGCACCCGCCCCAGCCGGGCCGCCGCCGCCAGCACCGCCGCGCCGGTGTTGCCCGGCGTCACCATGGCGTCGACCCGGCCGGCCGCCACCTCCGCCGCGGCGACCAGCAGCGAGGAGCGTCGTTTCGCGTACGTGGCGGCCACCGGATCGTCGGCCATGCCCACCACGTCCGGGGCGTCGAGCAGCCGTACCCCCGGTGGCGGCACGCCCTCGGGCAGCAGCGCCCGGACGCGTTCGCGCGGGCCGACCAGCACCACGTCGGCGCGCGCCGCGGCGGCCAGCGCCCCGGCGACCACCGGTTGCGGCCCGAGGTCCGCGCCCGCGACGTCGACGGCCACCCGGGGCCGCCGGCCAACGGCGCTCACCGCGACGCCCCGGCGGGCGACCGGTCCGCCGGCGGTCCCGGACGCCGCGTCGAACGGTCGGGCGCGGAAGCCGGCGCGCCGGCCGGTGAGCGAGGTGGACCCGGGCGTTCCTGGTCGGCAGGCATCGAGGTCAGCCAGCGCCGCAGCACCGAGCGCGCCGGCGCCCGTTCGCCCGCGAACGCGGCGCGCGGGTCGTCCCTCCCGACCGCCCCGTCCGGGTCGCTGCCCGCCAGGTCGGCGGCGAGGTCGTCGACCTGGGCGGAGAGCACGACACCACGCCAGCCGAGCGCATAGCCGAGCGCCGCCTCGTCGACCTCACCGGCCCGACCCGGCAGGCAGACAAGCGCCCGGGCGCGCGGATCGACCAGCTCGACGGCGGCCAGCAACGCCTCCACCTCGGCGAGGACCGCGGCGGCGGCGAAGCGCCAGGCCTGGTCGGCGGCCCAGCGCCCGCTCTGGCGAGCCCGGGCGACCAGGTCGAACAGCCGCCGCAGCAGCGTCGCCAGCGCACCCACCGCCGGCCGGGCGGTGGTCGTGGCAAGCGTCGCGGCCCGCAACGCCGGGTTCGGCGCGAACGGCCGCACCCGCAACCGGGCGACGTGGACCAGGGGCCGCGGCCCGTTCGCGTACGCCTCGGCGAGCACCCGGTAGCCGTCGTCGCCCCGGGTCGGGCCGGCGGCGAAGCGTTCCAACCGCCACTGCAACTGGTCGAGCAGGATGTGGCTGGTGCCGTCGAAGACGCCGTAGAGCAGCACGTCGCGCACCCGGGCGGCGTAGCCGAACTCCTCCACCAGGGCCCGGGAGCCGAGCACCGTGCGGCCCTCGGTGACGGCCTCCTCGGCGAGTCGGCAGCAGGCGTACTTGGCGACCGCGGTGGCGTGCGCGGCGGCCGGCCCGAGCGTGTTGATGAGGAAGGTCGCCTTGACGGCGGCGGCCGCGACGAGCAGGTCGAGGGCGGTGGCCCGGAACAGGTGCTCCGCGATCGCGCCCAGGTGGACGATCGGCTCGCCGTAGACGTCACGCTCGCGGGCGTAGGCCACCGCCTGGGCGAGCGCTCCGCTGGCGGCGCCCGAGGCCAGCGAGCCGATGCCGCCCCGGGACAGGGCGAGGGTCAACCGCAGGACGGCCGCGCCGTCCCCTGGTGCGCCGACCGGCTGGGCCGGGGTGCCGTCGAGGCGTACGCCGGAGATGTCGGCGGCGGCGGCCGGCAGCGTGCGCCAGGCGGGCAGGGCGTCGACCGAGCCGTCCCGTTCGGCGAGGAACAGCCCCAGGTCCTCGCCGCCGTCGACCCTTGCGAGCGTCACCAGCAGCTCGTGCCGCCGGCCGCCGTTGATCAGGTGCTTCTCGCCGGTCAGCCGCCAGCCGTCGCCGTCGGGCGCCGCGCGGGTCGCGGTGCGGGCCAGGTTGCTGCCGTGCGCCGGCTCGGTGAGCAGCATGGCCGCCGACCCGCCGCCGCCCAGCACGGCGCCGGCGCGGTCGCGCTGGGCCGGAGTGCCGGCGATGTAGAGCGGCAGCAGCGCCAGCGCGTTGACCCCGAGCGTGATCGCCAGGCTGCCGCTGTGTCGCGCCAGGACCGCGTTGAGCGCGTTGACGTGCACGGCGGTGGCGGTGTCCGGGTGGTAGACCGCGGCGACGCCGAGGGACCGCAGCTCGGCCAGCACGTCGTCCGGGGGCGTGCGGGTCGCGTCGGCCTGGGCCAGGCGCCGCCCGGCCTCGGGCCGGTCCAGGTGGCCGGCCAGCGCCGGCAGTGGTGCCAGCCGGTCCAGGGGGAGCGGGCTGAGCCGCCGCCACGCGGGCGCTTCGTCTGGTGTCACCCGGCACCTCACCACCATCCCGACAGCAGATACGAGATACATGCTAGGTGAAAAAGCTACAACCGAGGGATAGCGGAGGCGGCTTCTCCCGCTACGCTCGGCCCATGGCCACGGCTGGACTGCTTCTCGCCGCCGGCGCCGGCCGCCGCTACGGCACACCGAAGGCGCTCCTGGCCCACCGGGGCGGCCTGCTGGTCGAGCACGCCGCGGGGATCCTCGCCGCCGCCGGCTGCGACCCGGTCGTGGTGGTGCTCGGCGCGGCGGCCGACGAGGTACGCGCCCGCGCCCGGCTCCCCCAGGTCGTCCACAACGAGGCGTGGTCGACGGGCATGGGGTCGTCCCTGCGCGCCGGCTTGGCCGCACTCGTGCCCTCCCCCGCCGTGGCGACGGTGGTCACCCTTGTCGACATGCCCGGCCTCACCCCCGCCGCGGTACGCCGGGTGGCGCGCGACGCCACCGCCGGCGCGCTCGTCGTGGCGGGCCACCGCGACGGGCGCCAGGGACATCCGGTGCTGCTCGGCCGCGACCACTGGGCGGGGGCGGCACGGTCGGCGGTCGGTGACCGGGGCGCCCGCGACTACCTGCGCGCCCACCGCGACCTGCTGCGGGTCGTGCCGTGCGCCGACGTGGCCGACGACTCCGACGTGGACCGGCCCGAGCAGGCGGGACTGCTCGATGCGTGAACACCTCACCGACCTGCTGCGATGGTGGGAAACGGGCCGACCGGTGGCCGCCGCGACGGTCACCGGCACCACGGGCAGCGCGCCCCGGCCGGTCGGCGCGACAATGCTTGTCGGCCCGGACGGCGTGGTCCTGGGCAGCGTCTCGGGTGGCTGCGTGGAGGCGGCGGTGCACGCCGAGGCCGAGCAGGTGCGCGACACCGGGTTCGCCCGGGCGCTGCGCTTCGGCGCCGGCCGGGAGGCGGCCACCGGAGTCGGCCTCACCTGCGGCGGCACGATCGATGTCTTCGTCGAACGCCTCGACCGGGTCACCTTCCCCCGACTCGACGACGTGGTGAGCACGGTGCGCGCCGGGCGGCCGGTGGCGGTGCTGACCTGCGTCGCCGGCCCCCGGCACCGACTGGGCCGGCGGATGCTGCTCGGCCCGTGGGGCGTGCACGGCTCGCTCGGCGACGCGCGGCTCGACGCGGCAGCCGTCCGGGACGCGCGGGCGTCGCTGGCCGCCGGCCGCACCGGGGTAGGGCGGCACACCGTCGACGCCGAGGACGTCGCGGTGCTGGTCACCGCGTATTCGCCGCCGCCCCGGATGATCCTGTTCGGCGCGACCGACCACGTCGCGGCGTTGGCCACGGTCGGCGCCCAGCTCGGCTACCGGGTGACCGTCTGCGACGCCCGGCCCGTCTTCGCCACCCGTGACCGGTTTCCCGCGGCCGACGAGGTGGTGGTCGACTGGCCGCACCGCTACCTGGCGGCCGAGGCCGCCGCCGCCCGGGTCGACGGCACGACAGTGCTGGTCGCCATGACCCACGACCCGAAGTTCGAGCTGCCGCTGCTGGAGGTGGCCCTGGCCGGCCCGGCGGCGTACGTCGGGGCGGTCGGGTCCCGCCGCGCGCACGCCGAGCGCGTCGCCCGGTTGCGGGCGGCCGGCGTCGACGAGAACGCGCTGGCCCGGCTGGCCGGTCCGGCCGGCCTGGACCTGGGCGCGAGCACGCCCGCCGAGACCGCGGTCAGCATCGCCGCCGAGGTGATCGCGGTACGCGCCGGCCGGTCCGGCGGGCCGCTCGGGCGCGGCCACGAGCGGATCCACGTGTCACCGGTCGGCTTGTCCGGGGTGCTGACCCGTCCGTGACCCGGACTCCGGGGCCTGTCGCGGCCCGGGCGGACAGACCGTTCGAGAGCGGTATGACCGACAGTCATGTTCCTGCCCAGGAGGCATACCGCTCTTCTCTCACCTGCTTCCCTCGACCGCCGCCCCGGGCCGGTTTCCTTGTCTTGGGCGCCGGGAAGGCTCCGGCATGGCCGAGACATTCGTGAGCGAAGACCTGAAGACGCTGCGGTCGATGGCGCGCGGGGCCGGGATTCCGGAGGCCGAGCGGCTGTCGCACGACGACCTGGTGGAGGTGTTGCGCCGGGCCGGGCTGGCCGACGGCACCCAGGACGACTGGCCCGACCAGCCGATCGAGGACCCGGCGCACCTGGCCGGGCTGCCCCGCAGTTCCCTGCGGCAGGGCGACGAGAGCACCGGGGGTCGCGCCGCCGAGGAGGCGATCGGCGCCCGGCCCGGCGAGTCCGGCACCGAGATCGACGACCGCACCCAGCGCTGAGCCGGTGCACGGGCCGCCCGCCGGCGCGGGCGGCCCGACCCGCCGTACCGTTCTCGTATCCTCGCCGCATGCTGTCACAGGTCACCGGACTGTCCCGACACTTCACCGAGGAGTAGCTGCGGGCCTACCTGCTGGGCAGGTCGGAGCGCTCCCCCACCGGCTGCCTGATCGTGCGCGGTTACGGCGGGCGGCGTGGGGTCCACCAGAAGCTCGCCGGTCGCGCCTGGGCGCACGTCGCCGCGTACGCGGTATTCGTCGGCGACTACCGGCCGGAGCTGGAGGTGCGGCACGCGTGCGGGGTTCCCGACTGCATCGAGCCGGCCCACCTGCGCCAGCTCAGTCACGCCGACAACTGCCGGGAGCGCCGGCAGCGCGCGACGTGTCGCAACGGGCACGACCGGGAGGTCGACCCGGCCACCGGGCGGTTGCGGCGGGTGTGCCGGCACTGCAACAGCGACGCCCAGCGGCGGTGGCGCGAGCGGCGCGCCGCCGAGGTCGCCGCGGCCCGGGCCGGCTACCGGCCCTGAGCGTGCTCAGCGCAGCCCGGCTTCGTGCCGCAGGTGATCGAAGATGAGCTGATCCACGGGTGAGACCCGGTGCCGGTCCGCGTAGGAGAGCCAGGCCATCTCGGCGATCTCGGCCGCCGGTTGCAGGACTCCCCGGTAGTCGGCGGTGTAGCAGCGCATCCGTACCGTGACGCCGTCCGGGTGGCCGTGCGCCTGCGCCTCGAAGGCGCCGACGAACGCGGCACTGCCCGGCTCGACGGTGACGCTCAGCTCCTCCCGGATCTCGCGGACCAGGGTGTCGAGGTCGGTCTCGCCGGCCTCCCGTTTGCCGCCGGGCAGGTAGTAGACGTCCCGGCCGTGCGAGCGGGTGCTGAGGATCGCGCCGTCCTCCACCCGGATCCAGGCGATCTTGTCGATGACGGGCACCGGCAGAGGTTATCCGACGCACGACACCATCCCAGGTGCTTACGCACAATAACTGTCATTATGATGCACACACGGTTTGGGGTTTTTGTCCGCCCTGTTTGCTGGATTGCTGTAACCGGTAATCCGTTAATCGGATCGATAATCGGTTGAGGTGCCTCCCCGGTCGTCCGTAGGTTGCCTGCGACACCGAGGAGAGAGGACACGAGCCGCATGACCCCGCCCGCTCTCCTGATCTGACACGTTCCACCGCTCACCGGTAGCCGACGCGTCCCGTCGGTTCCGCCGGGCTGCCCTGCGCGCCCGGTCATGCGGCGTTCGAGGTCGCGCGTAATCGGCCTCGTGTCAGGTCTAGAGAGATCAGGTCTCGAAACTCATGTCCTCACAACCTCATATCGTGCTGCCCTGGGTCGTCCACCGGACCCGACTGCCGCTGCTGTCGTGGCGGTGCGTGGACTGCCCGTCGGAGTCCGCCACCACAGGCGACGGGCGATTCCGGGTCAACGCCAACGGCAAGCTGCTGGACGTGTGGCTGCTCGTCCGCTGCGTGCGCTGCGACCGGACCAGCAAACTCACCGTGTACGAGCGCACGCCGGTCGGCTCGTTCGATCCGGCCGAACTGCACGGTTACCACGTCAACGACAACCGGCTGGTGGCGCGCACCCTGCTGGATCCCGCGCTGGCCCGGCGCAACCGGTTCGCTCTCGACTGGACGGACGCCTGGCGGCTGGACCCCACGCCGGTGCCGCTCGGCGAGGCGTGGCCGGTCCGGGTGGAGGTGGTCCTCCGCGATCCGATACCGGTACGCCCGGACCGGCTCGTCGCACGCGGACTCGGCCTCAGCCGGTCCGAGGTCGGGCGGCGGGTCAAGTGTGACGTGCCGATGCGGCGGTCGAGAACCGCCGGCTTCGCGTTCACGTTGATGTCCGTGCGGTAGCGGCCACCCGGTCGCGGGGGGGCCCCCCCCCCCCCGCCCCCCCCCCCAAACCCGGGCACCCCCGGCCGCGCCAAAAAACCCCCCCGGGCCGCCCCCCTCGGGCACACACGCGAATTAGCCCCCCGC